>JAKSDN010000109.1 GCA_022360075.1 Kiloniellales bacterium
CAGCGGGGCCCCCGCGTTTGATCGAGGTTCAGGGTAGGAAGTCGGTTCGACAAAAACCAATAGATAATTATTGCTGTTTTACATAAAAGATCCTTATCGGTGATGCTTGTCGGCGATCTCTTTCGCCAGGCTGACCACGTCGTCGACCAGCGGGCTCCAGGGCTCGCGCGGATAGGCGATGGTGATCTCCTGGGCGGAGGGGCGCCAGGCATAGTCCAGCTCCACCAGCCGGCCGGCCTGGATGTCGTCTGCGACAACGATTCTGGGGACCGCGCCGACGCCGATGTTGTCGCGCGCCATTTGGATGCAGGCGAAGAGCGAGGAGGAGGCGAAGATCCGGAAACTCCTGGTGTCCAAGGACTTGAAGTAATCGCGAATGTCGTTGTAGGGGCGGGTGTTCGCCGGCATCGTCAGGATGGGAACCGACCCCAAGGTCTCGAGTGTTCCCAGGGGACCGAGACTGCGCGCAAGGTCCGGCCCGGCGACCCATGCCATTTCCAGGGGGGCCGGCATAACGTTCTGGATGCTGAATTCCGATATCGGGCCCAGCAGGATGGCCAGATCCAGACTGCGGTCGACGAGGCTGTTTCTGAGATTAGTCGAAACATCGACATTCAGGTCGACATCCACGAGCGGGTAGCGCTTGCTGAGCGTACTGAGAAACGCGGGCAGCCAAGCATGCACAACCGTTTCATTCACGCCGATACGCAGGTGGCCGGAGGTTTCCTCGGTGCTGGTTGCCGAGGATCTCAATTCCTGCGACAGCCTGACAATGCGCTCGGCCGTCGGCAGGAGTGCGAGGCCCTTGGGAGTCAGGCGGACTTCGCGCGACCCGCGCTCGAAGAGGCGGGCTCGCAGAAGCGTTTCCAGCGCATTGATACGTGACGAGATCGCCGGTTGAGTCGTGTTCAGATGCTCGGCGGCCTTGCGGAAGTTTTTGAGCAAGGCGACCACGACGAAGGTCTCGATCTGGTTCAGGTTTATGACGTCTCTCCGGTCAAGGGGCGTGGTCGGGCGTCCAACGCAAAGGCTTGCGAACGGCAGCCCGTGGCTCCTCGCGGTTGGCGCAACGTGGTTCCAACCTTAAAGAGAATTTATCGATTCCGATCAGAATAACTCGCTGGTCTTTTATGGCAACACGCACTACTGCAGTCGGCGTCCTGGCTGCCTCGCCATCTCTGATCGCCGGGCTAGGCTCGGATGGGGCGTCAGGTAGGGGAGTAATTTGCGTGCCGGCATCCGTAACGCGTGACCGCCTGATCCGGCAAGACCTTGCGGACATACGCAAGGCGATCCGGGCTGGCGCCTACGACGGTCACACCGCGGGGCTGGCGCTCGGCCGGCTTCAATGCAATGTCGTGATTCTCCCGAAGGCCTTTGCCGATGACTTCAAGCGCTATTGCCTGAGGAACCCCAAGCCCTGCCCGGTCGTCTACATCGGCGAGGCGGGTGAGCCAGGCCTGAGGGGACTCGGGGACGGAATCGATATCCGCACCGACGTACCGAAGTACTTCATCTACGAGGCGGGGGTTCTTTCCAGTTCGACCAAGGATATCTCCGAGCTGTGGCAAGAAGATTTCGTGACCTTCGCGATCGGGTGCTCGTTCACCTTCGAGGCGGCCTTGATCGCGGCCGGTTACCGGCTGAAACACGTTGAGGCAAACCTCACCGTGCCGATGTTTCGAACGAATCTGATGACGCAAGAAGCGGGCAGGTTCCACGGCCCCATGGTGGTCTCGATGAGGGCGTTTCCGAGGCATCAGATGGAAGACGTGGTCGCGGTCACCGAGAAGTTTCCCCATGCGCACGGGGGCCCGGTTCACGTTGGCGATCCTTCGGTCATTGGCATTGAGGATCTTGGCAATCCGAATTGGGGCGATCCGACCGAACTGGGAACGGACGACGTTCCGGCCTTCTGGGCGTGCGGCGTGACGCCTCAGGTCGCGATCGAAAACGCCCGCCCGCCGATTTGCATCACGCACGCGCCGGGTAGGATGTTGATCTGTGACAAGCCGGACGTCGCGGACTACGCCGGCACCGTCGACGACCATTTCTTGTCGTAACCGGCAGCTTGTCAGAGCCTGACCCAAAAGGACTGGTTTCAGAACAAGAGCTTGGAGAAAGACCCCTCTTCACTTGCTATTGCCCGACTTGATCCGGCAATGACAAACGAAGTGTGGCAATGCATTGACCTTTCGAGGTTCTTTTCGAGTCAGACTCTCAGACCTGGATGACTTCCTGTTCCGTTATCCAAAGCGTCGCAGATAGGTCTTGCAAAGCTCCACGGTCTGCTCGCTGTAGTCCAAGCCCATGGATTGGGCGAGC
>JAKSDN010001343.1 GCA_022360075.1 Kiloniellales bacterium
CAGCCCGGCCGCCGGCAGCAGAATGTGGCTGATCTCCAACAGGCCCTGCTCGCTCTCGATCCAGACCGCGTAGAAGCCGGGCGCGGCCTTGGCCGTGACCGCAAGCAGCAGCCCGACGACGACGGGCAGAGCGAGCCACCACCAGGCGGAAAAGCCCTCGCGGCGACCGTCTCTGTCTAATCCACTTGCGAGTTCGACCTGTTCGGTCATCGTGCTCCCTCGAGTCCACACCCGCCTATACGACGGATGAAGTGTAATGCAAAGCTCTCCGGCGGTGCTCCACTCCGTCGCGTGCGATCTCACGGCGCCGGATAGCTGCGCCGCCGCCAACCGGAAAGGATGAGCATCGAAAGGAGGGCGAAAGTCACTGGGCGGTGTCGTGTCGTCGCGTGCGATCGACCTAGACGATTGATTTGGAAGGCTTTAGGCTACCAACTTGACAGACGTTTCGGAGGTTCCCTTTGTGTTCTTTCTCAGCTATAGTGGGGTGGTGGCGATGACCACCTCTGCCGGAAACCAGGAAGGAAAACGGCATTGAGAACGACACCAACAGGATGCTTGCGATCGCGCACACCGGACCGATCAGTGGGCAACTGTGTTGTTAACCACAGATCTTTCCAATACATTTACGCGATTATGAGAGGGTGCGGTCGGGACCGTAAGAGCGTCTTTCCGTCTGACCACAGGGTGCGATGATGTTTGGCTCCTACAAAAGGGGGCTGGTCGGTGACCGAGCAATCGGGTTAGCCGGCGATGTCGCGGCCGAATGGCGCGGCCAACGACGGCAAAGCGACCCCGAATGGTCTGACCGGCAGTGGCCGAAAAGCAATGGCGGCCCGGAATCGACCTTAGCTGGCTGCGACCCGGAGCCGCTCCGGCCTGGCGAGCCCGCGCGGGTGCTGGTTGTCGGCGACGACAAAGGCGACTTAAGCCTCGTCAAGCTCAGACTTCGTCCCTTTCAGGGGCGGCCATTCCTGCTCGACGTTGCCCTACGACCCGAAGAGGCGAGCGCTGTGGGAGCATCCGTTTGTCCACACGTGATGCTCGTGTCGGGCTGGCCATCGGCTTATCCGGACGGTGGCATTCGCGACGTGTTGCCACGACTCACCTCGGCCTTGCCCTACGCAAAGACAATCGCGATCACCAGCGGAGCCTCTTCAGAGGCACACTACGCGATGAGCGCGGGTGCCCATCAAACCCTGGAGCGCCGCGATCTTGGCAGCTCTTGGCTTCTTCCCCGGATGGTCTTGACGCTTGCCGAAGGCCGCGACCCCGACGCCGCACGCTAGAGCGGAAGAAGCCCTCTCCCATTTTCTCCTTCCGGCTGGATTGAAGCGTCCGGCCGCGACCTGACGTTCGGATTGTGCCCCGTCGGCAAGATCGAGCGCGCCCGTCTCTTGGCGAGCCGATGATCGGCGGACGGCGCTTGCGACAGGCTCACCAAACCCTGCTACTATTCCGGGTTCGCAACGGCTGAAATGCTAGTGTCTGAACGGGGGTGTCATGGCAGGGGCAGCAGACGGGTCATCGCCAACAGGCGAAGCCAAGGCCGATAAGGAACGAGAGATCGCCAAGCCGGAGGAGATCGAAGGCCTTGGCCTCGGACAGTCCTATGCGGCACAGCGGCTCCGCTCACTAAGAGAATTGACCAAGTCGCAGCAGGTCGCAGCCGTATCGATCATTCGGCGCATCCACCGTACCGCGTGTGAATCGGCACCCGCGCAAGATTGGGAAACGACGTCAAACCAGAGGGATGAGTCACGAGAGGAACGTTTCTTCGAGCGTCCGATGAATATTCTCGTCATCGATGGCGACCGCGGCTCAGGTAAAACAACGCTTCTGCTGACAGTGCACCGGGCACTGTCCGTGCTTCACCTCGACAACAGCGCGGTGTCGGCCCCCGCCAATCCTAATCAGAAGATGTTCGAGGAGCTGAGGGACGAACTCGCTCTGAAGCCCCCGGCCGACAGCCGCTTGGGCGCGAAGCCAGTGGCTTTGTGCGTGCCGCTCATCTTTCCCGACCTGATGGAAGAGAGCGAGACCAGCATGGAGAATGTCTGCGCCGGTATCGACAACAAGCTGGAGGAGGAGAAGGACCGCACCCAGTCGAAGGATCAAAAAAGGGTATTGGAAGGGCTGCAAGATGAGCTTCGCCAGGACGTCAGCGTCGCCTGGACTTTCGCGCGCCGGATCGGCGAACAGGCTGTT
The DNA here is from genome assembly GCA_022360075.1 of Kiloniellales bacterium. Next base: position 2,209 of record JAKSDN010001343.1, read on the forward strand.
CTAGAGAACGCATTGAACTACGAGGACTTCGTCCGAGAGCGCGCCATTAACAACAAGCGAGCGTATAACCGCATCAATATCTGGCGGGATTTCGTGGATCGCTTGCTGAATGCGACCGGGCACTGCCTGCTGGTGCTGTTCTTCGACGATACGGATCTCGATCCGCGGGCAAACGACGACATCCTGAAAACAGTGCGGCTTTACTGCGACCATCCACGCGTCGTCGCGATCCTGTCGGCTGATATGGCGACCTTGACGGCACACCTCGTCGACCGCCGTCTCGCGAAACTCCAGACCGAGACCGAAGCACTCACCCGGATCACCTCCGCGTACTCACAGCTCGCCGACACCGTCGATTCTTTCTACAGCCGCCATAGTCGGCAGGCCAAAGAACTGGTGCGCAAGGTTCTGCCGACGAACCTTCGCTTTCGCCTAACGATCGAGACGCGGGAGGACCTCGATTTGTTCTTCGTTGGCGATCTAGGCGACAGGGAGGCGCATCCCGATCTCGTTTTCGAAGGAGCCATGGACAGAGTCTTCAAAGGGGAAGCTCTAAGGTCTTGGCGCGCGGCGTTTCTGGCGCGTGAAGGCTCGGAGCTGACGGAGAACGGACAGGCGGAAGGTGTAGTATCTCAGGCGGACGCGGGTCAGGAAGACACAACACCGCTCAACGCCGCAGAGGCGAACGGAGACGCTGGCCGTTTAGACGCGCGCGAGAGAATCGAGGATCGCCGCGCCTGGGAGCGTAGGGGATTCGCTTTCTGGCTGCTAAACGCACCGCACAAATGGGTGGTCGGCTACCGGACCCGTCCACTCGTTGCCTTCCGTGAAGCGCTTGTCGCGAGGCAGGTCGACGACACGGCTCTCTACTTGTTGCGATTGTCCGACCAGAGCCAAGTGACGCAGCAAACGAAGGGATCGCTCGCGTTGCTCGAGGAGTCCATTCGGCTCGGTCATATTGTGCGAAAGTGGAACGAGCGACAAAGATCCACGCAGTATTCGTTGGTTCTCGAGCCCGACGTCCGTTCATTCGACACCGCGTTCGTCGACTTCTGGATCGATTTGCGAATCACCGACGACCGATGCGAGCTCGACGTGGGTCACATCGCGCTCAACTATCTGCCGGTCGAACCGCTTCGCAGATCATTTGAAGGCAGGAAAATGGGCGACTTGCTACCTTACGATCTGCGTGCGAGTCTGGGCGTGGCGGGTGTCGTTCCTTTCGCTCCTTTGCCTAGGAACTGCCTTTACATTCATCAGTTCCGGCACATTGTAGACGACATGGCGATGGCAATCGCTGACATGGAAACCTGCTTTGCCGGGGACCCCATCTGGCAGGATTTCGGGCACGCTGTGACGGCGCGACTTTCGCCTCCAGATTTACGGGAGACGCTTAAACAGTTCCTAGCTCGCATCCAGCAGGAGGCAAGAGATCAAAGCAACGACAAAGTCATCCAGAAGATCGCCGAGCTGTCCCGTGAGCAATCTGCGCCGTCTCCACCTCTATGGCTCATCAGAATTGCAACCGTGGCCAAACTGTTACAGGTGGAGGAGCTGCCGCCGGACTACTTCGCGCCGTCCGTGGAAACGCCTGAGATAGGAACAGGGCGCCAATCCGTATTGGACGACGTTGTCGCGCTCTCGAACCAGGACCTATCCCTCAAGCGGTTCCTCTCAGAAGCCCTGCTTCCTGCCGAACAGCGAAGGCAAATCTGCATCTGCCAGTGGGCGCTAGCACTCTACCTGCTGGAGCTCGGCGGCGAATTTCATGTTAGGCCTGTGCGATCGGCCCATCACCCGGACAACATCCCATTCGGTCCTGTGTCCGGAAAGGACCGGCTTCAGAACCTCTGTGAACGGTCGGTAGCCGCACTGCAATATCGCAGTGGGCGAAACGCCTTGCTCTTTGCCTGGGCGCTTGTCCCCGTGATTGATCACCTGATCGACTTTGGGGTGGACTATGGAGAGGGAGACTCCCAAAGGCTCGGTCAGTGGCGCTCCCTCTACAACGCTCTTCGACCACTCAAAGGAGGCCGTCAGACCCACGACACGCCAAATATGCGTGAGTTTAGAGAGATGATCGGATTAGTGCGTCGTCAAGCTGGGCCTGGGGCAGACTCGAAGAACGAGAAGGCGTGGAAAAGGAGGATGCTCTCGTTTCCGGATCTCACAGATCGCAGGTTGAAGGACATCTTTGAAGAGGTTTCGGGTGTCTTAACGCGGATGCAAAGGAAGCTTAGGAGCCGAGCGACCGTGGAGCGGAGTGGGGAAGACGAGTCGCGAAGCAGCCGAATCGAGCAGATCGCCACGCTGCTCGGGACACCGTACGGCTGGACCAAGCAAAATGTAGATGAGTACCTGAAGCGTGCGGCTGAGGGCTGATCAGCTCGCCGCCGCGTTCCTTGTCTTTCCTGAGCGAGTCGACGGCGCTTGGGTGGATTGGGACGGGGGAGGGCATGACGCGCCGCTGCGGCGCAAAGCCTTCGCACGCTGGCTGCACCGCCAAGGCGGCTATGCCTGGCACTTCGACGACATCGACGCCGCGGTCGAGAGTTTCGCCATGCAGACGAATGGCGGCCTCGTCGACTGGTATGGCGCGGTATTCGATAGCGACAAGCTTGTCCTGACATTCTTGGACGCCGCGCCCCGCGTCGAGCTAGGCGGCCTGACTACCTGGCGGCGCCTCACGAGCGGCCTCGATTCCGATGCCTTGATATGCTTCGTGCTTGCCAAACGCGAGAAGGACGGCTTCGGCGACGCCTTGGAGGCCCTCTCGGCGCTGAAGCGCTGGGGCGTCTTCATCGGCGCCAGGGATCCACAGCTGGAGCGCTTGCTCGGGCGTGGCCTGGCCGACAACCATGTCCACCTCGAGGCTTGCGACCCCTTGCCGATCGCTTGGTTGCGCCTATTGCGCCGCGAGATTCGGCTACAAGAGGTCAATCGTTACTCGGATCTTGAGCTGCAGAACTTCGTGGGAGACGAAGAGGTCGCGCGCGAGCGAAAGCGCGAAATCCAGTGGATCGAACGAGCGCTCAAGTTGGACGAGAAGCACCTCTGCCATGGACGGCGACTGCAGCAAGTCTTGAGTGCGGATTCCCCGATTGCCGACTATCTCGGCGCCGAGCGACGGTTTTTGGTTCAGCGCTGGTTGGAGGTCATGCGCCGGCCTGCCGGTCTGTCTCGTTCGGACCATCTCATCCGCCTGCGGGCCTTCGAGGGCTATCTCTCTGCCAAGAACGCCTTTCTCGCCGGCAATCAGCAGTTCTCAGGCCGCGGGCCGGGGTTGAGCACGTTCCGCACCTACCTCGATTCCGGTCGCTCCCTGATCGAAGGCAAGCGTCTGTCACGCTCGCGCCGCGTCTTGGCCGCTCGCTTGAGACGCCTCGCCGAATTCGCGACGGAATGTGAGCACACGAGGGTCATCGAGTTTAGGATTGCGCCGAGAAATCGTGCGGGGGACTACGTCACGTTCTTTCGCGCATGGTGCAAGAATGCGGAGCCTTGGCTTCGCCGAGAGCGCCGGAAAATCGACATCCGGTTCGTGCTCCATTTCATTCGACGCCCCGATTTGGAACGCCGCTCGAGAGAGAAGGCGCAGTTCGGCGCTTTGCGCAAGATCCTCGATCGCCAGTCTGCGGCGCTGCATGACTTCCGCCATCGCCAGCCCGAGCTTTCGCGGCTCATCATCGGCATCGACGTGGCCAATCTCGAGCGCCAATGCCCGCCTGAGATCTTCGCTCCCTATCTCGCTCGGCTCCGCGACGACCGAAGGCTCATCGATAACGACGAGCGGGAGCCGGATGCAAAAGCCGATGAAGCGCTCGATCGCTGTTGGCGAACGCTGGAGAAGCTGGGCCGGGCTCATCACAGCCTCGAGCTACCGCGTCTTTGCCTCACCTATCACTGCGGCGAGGACTTCTACCATCCGATCGACGGCATCCGGCAGATGGCCGGGCTGAGCGACAATCTTCTCAGGAGCGGCGACCGGATCGGCCACGGTCTGGCATTTGGTTGGGACCTGGAGGCATTCGACGCCAGCCGGGGCGGCGAGATCACGATTCCTGCCGGGGTCCTGTTCGACGACTTGGTTTGGCTTAGGCGCGAAGGCGTCAAGCACGGTTTGATCGATGCGTCTCGCCGCTACAAGCTAGATGGCGACATCGCGCGCCTGTGCCGTTCGATTTACGGTCGGGTGGCGCAGGTAGACGCGCTGGATCGCCTATTGGACCAACGCTATCGACTACCCCGACATCCGACCGGGGGCGGCGGTGAAGAGCTTACAGCCTCCCGTCTCCATCAACTCGAAACCTATGACGCGGAGGTCCATCGTCGACGTGTCATGCCAGCTGACCGGGACTTGGTCGAGGCACTGCGTGCGAGCCGAGACATTGCAGCCGAACTCCAAAAAGAGCTGATCCGCAAGCTAAGCGCCTGCGGGATCGTGGTTGAAGCCTGCCCAAGCAGCAATCTGGCCACGGGCGCCGTGGACGATCTCGCCCTGCACCCGATGTTCCGCTATCAGGAGTGCCTGCAGGGCTGTTCTTTGAAGAACGGTGGCGTGACCCAGCAGCCGCTTACCACCATCAACACGGACGATCCTGGCGTCTTCGCGACCCGATTGGATATCGAGTATGCGTTGATGCTGGAAGCCATGGAGCGCCTCGGTGTGCCGCGTGGGACTCGGTTCGAGTTCTTGGAGCGGGTTCGCGAGCTCGGCCATGAAAGCGCATTTCCCAAGCCGCCCTCAGCGCGTGCCCGGAAACACCGACAAGGACTTGGAGAACGGCGCTTGAGGTTTGGGAATCCTGCGAATCCCGGGAAGAGCTGACTTTGGTCGCGCCGGTCAGCTCGTGCCGAGCCGCTCCTCGATCGCGGCGTTGCGGATCGCCTTTTGCAGTTTCTCGAAGGCGCGCACCTCGATCTGGCGCACCCGCTCGCGGCTGATTTCGTAGTGCTGGCTCAGCTCCTCGAGGGTCGTCGGGCTGTCGCGCAGCCGCCGCTCCTCGAGGATATGGCGCTCGCGCTCATTGAGCGTCTCGAGCGCGGCGACCAGCAGGGCCCGCCGCTTGCCGAGCTCCTCACTTTCTGCGAGCTGCGACTCCTGATCGTCGGTCTCGTCGACCAGCCAGTCCTGCCATTCGCCGTCGCCGTCGATGCGCAGCGGCGCGTTCAGCGAATGGTCCGGCGCGGCCAGGCGCCGGTTCATCTGCACGACGTCGTCCTCCGGCACGTCGAGCGTCGTGGCGATCTTGCTGACCTGCTCGGGCGAGAGATCGCCTTCCTCGATCGCCTGCATCTGGCCCTTGAGCTTGCGCAGGTTGAAGAACAGCTTCTTCTGGGCCGCGGTCGTGCCCATCTTCACCAGCGACCAAGAGTGAAGGATGTATTCCTGGATCGCGGCGCGGATCCACCACATGGCGTAGGTCGCGAGGCGGAAGCCGCGCTCCGGGTCGAAGCGCTTGACTGCCTGCATCATGCCGACGTTGCCCTCGGAGATCAGCTCCGAGACCGGCAGGCCGTAGCCGCGGTAGCCCATGGCGATCTTCGCGACCAGGCGCAGGTGCGAGGTCACCAACTGGTGCGCGGCGTCGACATCGCCGTGCTCGCGCCAGCTCTTGGCCAGCATGTATTCCTGATTCTGCTCGAGCATCGGGAACTTGCGGATCTCTTGCAGGTACCGCCCCAGATTGCCTTCGGAGCCCAGGACGGGAAGCTTGGGCGCGGATGCCAAGGCGTCTTTCTCCTTCGATTTTCTGCAGGGTCGGGACGCGCCCCCGAGCCCCCATATCTATAATACGGTCTTTCGAGCCTCAAGGTTCCCGCAGAAATGCGGCAAAATCGCAGCGCATCGGCCATAAACCGGACGGATTGAGTCTAGTTTGCGGTGCCCAGGGCCGTCAAATCCGCGACCAGACGGGCCAGATCCGGCGGCAGCGCGCTTTCGAAGTCTAGCCAAAGGCCGCTTGCCGGATGGTGAAAGCCCAGCGAGCTTGCGTGCAACGCCTGCCGGCCGAGCCGCGCGATCTGATCACGTACGCGGGCCGGGAGGGTCCTCGAGCGGCCGCGGCCGCCTCCGTAGGTGGGATCGCCGAGCAGGGGATGGCCGCGATGGCTCAGGTGCACGCGGATCTGATGGGTGCGCCCGGTCAGAAGCTTGCATTCGAGCCGGCTGACGGTGCCGTCAGCGAAGCTCTCCACCACGCGGTAGGTTGTGATGGCCGGCTTGCCGCCGCGCGTGAGCACGGCCATTTTCTTGCGATTGCGCGGGCTGCGGCCGATGTTCCCGGCGATCTCGCCGGTCGCAGGCCGCGGTGTGCCCCTGGCCAGGCAGGCGTACGTACGTGCGATCGTGCGGGCTGCGAACTGCTCGACCAGGCCGCGATGAACGGGGTCGGTCTTGGCCGCGACGATGAGGCCCGAGGTGTCCTTGTCCAGCCGATGAACGATTCCCGGCCGCCGCACGCCGCCGACCCCCTTGAGCGAGCTGCCGCAGTGCGCGATCAGGGCGTTGACCAGGGTCCGGTCCGGGTTGCCCGGTGCCGGGTGCACGACCAGGCCGGCCGGCTTGTCGATGACGATCAGCCCGTCGTCCTCGTAGACCACGGCGAGTTCGATCGCCTGCGCCTCGGGCTCGGGCTCGACAGCCGGCGGCACGGCGAGCGCCAAGCGCTGGCCGGCCCGTGCCTTGGCCGCGGGCTCGGTGAGCGGTCCGCCGTCGACGCTCAGCTGGCCCTCTTCGATCAGGCGCTTGAGCCGGGAGCGGCTGAGCGCGGGCAGGCGCTTGGCCAGCAGGCGGTCCAGGCGCTCGCCGGCCTCGCCGGGCGCAACCTCCAGTTCGTGGCGGGTTGCGTCCGGAGCTTGCTCGCCGTCCTGCTGCCGCCGCTCGCGTTCTGCTGTCATCCTCTGCTTGCCGCCTCCGGGCGCGGCCCCTAGCTTAGGCCGCCATCGGGCCCGGCTCCCAAGTCTGGCCGCCATCGGACAGCAGTCGGAGAAGCCATGCAAGGACCGCCGAACCTGGCGCTGGTGAAGGCGGCGGTGATCGTCATGGCCTTTCTGATTCTGGCCGGCGTCGGCGTGATCGTGGCCACCCTGGCCGGGCGCATGTCATCGGGCGAGTCCGACGGTTTCGGCGAGGTCGCCGTGGCGATGCCGGAGGGCTGCGCGATCGCAGCCGCCGAGTCCGACGGCGAGCGCCTGATCGTGCGGCTCGAAGGCCTGGCAGAGCGCGGCTGCCGGCAGGTGTTGGTTATAGACCTGGAGAGCGGCGCGGTCCTGGGCCGGATCACGGACGTCGCGGCGCCCTGACACGGCGTCGGGCAGCGAAGGAAGCGAGGGAGAAGGCGGGCAGATGGCGGATTTCCGTTCCGACAACGTAACCGGCGCGGCGCCGGAGATCCTGGAGGCCCTGGTCCGCGCCAACGAGGGGAGCGAAAGCTCCTACGGTGACGACGCGATCACCCAGCGGGTGGAGGCCCGCTTGGCCGAGATCTTCGAGACCGAGCTCGCGGCCTTTCCGGTCGCCACCGGCACGGCCGCCAACGTGCTGGGCCTGGCCCCGCTGATCCCGCCCTACGGCGCGCTCTACTGCCACGGCGAGGCCCATATCAATGTCGACGAGTGCGGCGCGCCGGAGTTCTACAGCGGCGGCGCCAAGCTGGTCGCGCTCGAGGGCGCGCACGGCAAGCTCGCGCCCGAGACGCTGGAGGCCGCGATCACCGGCGCGGGCGTCGTGCACCACGCCCAGCCGGCCGCCGTCAGCCTCTCCCAGGCGACCGAGAGCGGCGCGGTCTACGGCCCGTCCGAGCTCGCCGCCCTGTCCGAGGTCGGCCGGCGCCATGGCCTGGTCCTGCACATGGACGGCGCGCGCTTCGCCAACGCGCTGGTCAGCCAGGGCTGCAGCCCGGCCGAGGCGACCTGGAAGGCAGGCGTCCAGGTGATGGCTTTCGGCGCGACGAAGAACGGCGCCTTGGCGGCCGAGGCGGTGATCTTCTTCGACCCGGCGCTCGCCCGCGACTTCGCCTATCGGCGCAAGCGCGGCGGCCACCTCTTCTCCAAGATGCGCTTCATCTCGGCCCAGCTCGAGGCCTACCTGGCCGACGATCTCTGGCTGCGCAACGCCCGCCAGGCCAATGCCATGGCCCGCCGCCTGGCCGAGGGCCTGGCCGCAATGCCCGGCGTCTCGCTCGCCCACCCGGTCGAGGCCAACCAGCTCTTCGTGCGCCTGCCGGACGCCGTGAGCGCGGGCCTGACCCGCGCCGGCTTCGGCTTCTACCCCTGGGAGGCCGACGGACCCGGCACCTTCCGCCTCGTCACCGCCTTCAAGACGACGGAGGCCGAAGTCGACGGCTTCCTCGATACCGCCCGGCGGTTGGCCGGCGCCGAGGCGGACGAGGGCGCCTTGGCCAACGCCTGAGCGCGGCGGCCCGGAGCTGCCGCCCAGGCCGTCGCGCGGCCGCGCTGGGCCCCTTGTCTTGACCGCTGCCATTCGCTATCTCTGTTCTTTCCGGCCGCGTCCCCTTCGTCTAGTGGCCTAGGACATCGCCCTCTCACGGCGAAAACAGGGGTTCGACTCCCCTAGGGGACGCCAATGTCTTTGGCGGCTGCAGAGCTTACCTCGACATTGCCGCCTACCCTTAGTTCGTCTTTGGCCTTGTTGCTTCGATCAAGCGCTGCCGCCGATTGAGCCAACGCTTACGCAAGCTACTACGATTTCTAAATAGTATACTGTCCCCGGAATTCCCGCAAGTTCTCCTGCGTCGGCGCGAACAACTTCCGCGGAGACTTTACGGTCTAAGCAATGTACTTGGCGCCTCTTTCCATTATCTCAGTGTTGGTCCGCCATTAGTAGGTGAGGCAATCATGAGACGAAGCGGCGGAATGTGCCCAAACGCGACTCAGGTTTAGCCACCGCCTCCCAACTCGGTGGCGTTACCCTTCTCGTGTTCGTCCTGACTCTATGATCAGTGGCTATCACTTCAATCCAGTGTACGATATCTCATGACACGATCACTACAGAAAGTTGCTGAGCGGTTCATTGCCGAGGAAGCCGCCACGGCACTCGGCAAGAAATGGTGTTTAGGTCCTGACCGGGAAAACCCGGATTTCATCGTGACCGAGGAAGGGAACCAATTCGGTCTGGAAATTGTCGAGATTTTCGCGGGGCCACAGGACGAACACGGCTCACACCGAAAGAGGGCGGAATCCGAAACTCAGAGAGTCGTGAATGCCCTTCGTGCGGAATATGAGGAAAAGGACGATACGCCATTATTCGTCAAGTTCGTTGGCGACATGTGCCGCGAGAATTTGGAAGCGGTTATCCCGACACTTCATGAGTTGAACCTTTCTGCCAAGTTGCCTTGCCATCAAGAAAGGTTCGACGTGGACAAAGGACCGGCCAAACTCAGCGTGTATGTCACGCGAGGCATACAGCACGCCGACTGGTTCTGTGTGAATGATCGTGGCGGGTGGGTAGATCGTAATCCGGTTGAGCGGATAACCGAGGCGATCAACAGAAAAGCCGAAGGGCTGCCACGATACAGGGAAGGTACTGGCCTGGACGACATTCGACTCCTTGTCGTCGCGAACCGGAGAATGAACAGCGGAAAATTGCGGCTCGAAGAACGTCCGGCGCTGGACTTGTTGGGATTTCAGGTCGTCTACTTCTTCTCTTACCCTGAAGGCGTCAACGTGTTTGAGCGCGGGTCTTAATGGTCATTGTAGGTGCTCTGTGTAGGTGCTCGAAAACGACTGAAACCCGCAGAACATAGGGATTTTGCGCCCTTCCGAGTCGCTGGATTTCTCTTCCCCTAGGGGACGCCATAGCTTCTTCTGTATTGCAATCAGTCATTTAGATGCCGATGGATCTGCTCCGTAGCCGATCCAGGAGGACGGAACCTCGTGTCATAAGCACGATGGGATGTCCGTCCGCGCAAAATCGTCGCCCTTGAAAAGCAATGGCTCTCCGCTGTCCTTGGCGAGCGCGTAGGAGAAGCAGTCTCCGTAGTTCAGGCCCGTGGCACTCATGCCTTTCCCGTAGCGGAGGTAAGCGTCGCGTGCCATGAGCGCTTGCGGCGCGGTCACGGGTTCGATCGTCAGGCCGAGGCTCTGGACGACACCGTCTAGAACTGCCAGCGCCCGTTTTGCCCCGGTCGGCCCAGCGCGGCGTTCCATCACGATGGCGGCTTCGAGGGCGGATGCCGCTGAAAGGAGCCTTGTGCTCTCTTGCCCGATGGCTTCCGCAAGCCGGTCGTGGTCCGGCTCCCGATAGACGATGGCGATCAG
>JAKSDN010000867.1 GCA_022360075.1 Kiloniellales bacterium
CGAAGCCAGAAGCCGGCGAATCGCGACCGGACGCCGTTGTCGTCGGCGAGAACGATCCGGGCGCGGCGCACCGCGACCCACTGGTCGGTGGCCTGAACCAGTTGGCCGGCGGGCGCATGGACCGACCCCGCCAGCCGCTCGGCGATGAACTCGTCCCTGGTCCGAACGTCCAGAAGGTAGCAAGTGCGGCTCTGGTCGCTGCGCCATGCCTCGACTTGGGCGAGGGAGGCGCCCGGGCAGGGGAAGCGGGCGGCCCATTGGGCGGCGGTCCGAGGGTCGGGCGGCGGCAGGGGATCGCTGATGCAACCGCGGTCCAAGGGAAGTCCGGCCAGCGCCCAGCCCTGGGTGCCGTTGCTCAAGGCATAGATCGGGTTCGGCACGCCGGCCATGCGCAGCGACTGGACGCCGATCAGGCCTCGGGTCCGACCGGCGCAATTGATCACGACGATCCGGTCCGGATCGTCGACCAGCCGGGACCAGCGATACAAGGCTTCGCCGTTGGGCACGCAGCGGGCGCCGGGAATACTCATGGTCCGGAACTCGCCGAACGGGCGGCCGTCGAAGACGGAGACGGCCCGGCCTTCTTGTCGCCACCGCGCCAGCTCTTCCGCGGTCACGCTCGGCGGATGATTGGCGGCTTCCATCAACTCGCCGAAAGTCTTGCTGGGAACGTTCACGCCCTTGAATGCCGTGAAGCCCGCCGCCGTCCAGGCCGCGATGCCGCCCTCCAGGATGTCGATCGCCGCGTAGCCGAGATCAGCAAGGCGCCGGCGGGCGCGCTCGGCGACGCCGTCATCTCCGTCGATCAGAACCAGGGGCGTGTTTCGGTTCGGAACCAGATCGCCGATCCTGATTTCCAACCGGCTGTAGGGACAGCTCGTCGCGTAGAACAGATGGCCTTCGCCGTACTCGCCATGCTCGCGAACGTCGAGCACGGCGATCTCGCCCTCACCGTGGATCAGCGATTTGAGCTCGCCCGGTGTCACGGCCTCTCTCCTTCGCCGGCCTCGCCTTGCCGACCCCAGCCCTGTCGCGCGAGGCCG
>JAKSDN010000349.1 GCA_022360075.1 Kiloniellales bacterium
CGTCGTGAAAGTGCTCTGCCCGGTCGTCCCCGGGCGGGCCGCGCCCGCGGTCGGGGTCGGCGACCGCGTCCGGCTCTCCTGGGCGCCCGAGGAAGCCGTCGCTCTCACCGGAGCGGGATCGGCATGAGCAGACTGTCGGACGCCGTCGCCGCATCGCCCCCGGCATCCCGATTCGGTTTCAGGCTGGTCACCTCCGAACGCGACCTCACCGCCGCGATGAGCTGGCTGCTCCTCTCGCCGGTGTTACTGCTATTCCTTCTCGTCTTCGCCATTCCGGTTCTGAGCATGGCGCGGCTCAGCGTCTTTGACCCTGGGTTCACGCTCGAGAACTACCGCCTGCTGTTCTCGGAGCCGCTGTTCCTGCGGGTGATCTGGCGCACCCTCTGGATCTCGGCGGCCGTCGCCTTGATCACGTTGTTCCTGGGCTACCCCGTGGCAGCGCTCATGGTGCGCCTCAAGGGCTGGAAGGCTTTCCTGATCGGCGCGTGCGTTCTCGTGCCGCTCTGGCTCAGCATCCTCGTGCGTTCCTACGCCTGGGTCGTGCTGCTCTCTCGAAACGGCATCGTCACGTCGTTCCTTCGCGAGGCCGGCCTGATCGACGAGTCGACGAAGCTGATGTTCACCGACGGCGCGGTCGTCCTGGCGATGTCGCATGTGCTCCTGCCGTTCATGATCCTCCCGCTGTTCGCATCGCTGAACGCCATCCCCAGGGACCTGGCCCCCGCGGCACACGGCCTCGGCGCCTCGCACACGGAGACATTCTTCCGCGTCACGCTTCCGCTGAGCATGCCCGGCGTGTTCGCCGGCTCCGTCCTCGTCTTCGTTCTTGCCCTCGGCTTCTTCGTCACGCCGCAACTCGTCGGTGGGCCCAATTCCATGATGGCTTCGATGCTGATCAGCCGCGAAGCCACCTACGGCGACAACTGGGGCCTCGCATCCGCCCTCTCGACCGTCCTTTTCGTCTGCGCCCTTTGCGTCGTCGCCGCCGTCGCGCGCTTCACGGCGTCGCGCGAGGCGAGACGGGGGGCCAAGCCGTGACGCGCCGCGCGCCTTTCCAGCGCCTTCGCGCCGCGGCCTTCGTCTATGGCTTTGCCGTGCTGGTCCTTCTTTTCCTGGTCCTGCCGGTCCTCATCGTCGTGCCGATGAGTTTCTCCGACACCAACTACCTGGCCTTCCCGCCGAAGGGCTTCACCTGGCGATGGTACGAAGAGATATTCACGGAGAGCATCTGGACCCGGCCGGCCTGGCTCAGTATTCGCATCGCCGTGCTCACCGCGGTCTTCTCGACCGTGATCGGGACCGCCGCCGCCTTCGCCATCGTCCGGGGCCGGTTCAAGGGCAAGTCGGCCGTCCGCCTGTTCATCGTCTCGCCTATCATCGCCCCCAACATCGTCGTCGCGATCGCCATCTTCTTCGCCTTCGTTCAGCTCCGGCTCATCGGCACGACGCTCGGCTTCGTGCTGGCCCATTCCATCCTCTGCGTTCCCTTCGTCGTGCTGACCGTGGGCGCGGCGCTGGAACGCTTCGATGCGGATCTGGAGCTTGCGGCGCTGGGACTCGGCGCCGGCCGGCTCGCGGCCTTCTGGTACGTGACCCTGCCGATCATCCTGCCGGGCGTGACCGGAGGGGCGATCTTCTCGTTCTTGATCTCGTTCGACGAGCCGGTGATCAGCTATTTCGTGTCCAGCGTCCGCCAGGCGACGCTGCCGCGCGTCATCTTCCAGAACATCGAGACCAGCGTCGAGCCCAACGTCGCGGCCATCTCCACCGTTCTGATCGTCGTCTCCGCCAGCATCGTCGTCGTCGGCCTGCTGCTGCGGCGAGACGCGGGCGGGCTGTTCCCGGGCCAGCCAAGGCGGCCGGCGACGGGTTCAGAGTGAATCGGCACTAAAACAGATCAGGGAGGTAAAAATGAGGACTTGGAAAGTACGGCTGGCTGCTGCCGCCATCGCGTGCACGGCGACGTGGGTGCTGCCGCAGGCGGCGATATCCGATGAGCTGGTCGTCGTCGCGACCGGCGGCGGATTCGGCGATGCCCTGAAGAAGCACTTCTACGACCCCTTCACGGCCGCGACCGGCATCGAGATCGTCACCGTCCCGGCCGCGGTCGCCGAGCAGAACGCCAAGCTGCGTGCCATGCGCAAGGCCGGACAAGTCGAGTACGACGTCTTGACGACGACGGCCATGGCGGTGATCGCCGACGACGACGTCTATGCCGACCTGGATTGCGCGAGAATCCCCAATGCGCAGGCCTTCGGCGTCGCGGGGACTTGCGGCGCCAAGAGCCTGCTGCGGACGGTGGGCGCCATCATGATCGCCTACAAGGAGTCCGCCTTCCCCAACGGGGGGCCGCAGAGTTGGGCCGAGTTCTGGGATGTCGAGGCCTTTCCGGGCGCGCGTTGCCTGCCGGGCGGCTCGCTCGAAAACCACATGCCGTTCCTGGCGGCTCTCTTGGCGGACGGCGCGGCGCCGGCAGACCTCTACCCGATAGACTTCGACCGCGCGCTCGAGAAGCTCGCCGAGCTGAAGCCCCACGTGGCGGCCTACTGGACCAGCTACTCCCAGAGCCAGCAGTTCCTGCGGGACGGCGAATGCGTCCTCTCCATGATGCTGAACGGCCGGGCCCTGTCACTGCGCAAGGAGGGCTTTCCCCTGAAGATCGTTTGGAACGAGGCGCTCACCTATTCCGCCGGCTGGGGCATCGCCGAAGGCGCGCCGAACGCGGACGCCGCCTACAAGTTCCTCGACTTCTGGATGAAAGACCCGAAGGCTCACCTGGCCTTCTACCAGACGTTCTTCTACGCCACCGCGCACAAGGACGTCGTGGGGCTGATGGACGAGGCGGATCTTGCCCTGTACTACGCGAAGCCGGACAATCTTGTCGGTCAGGTCCCGATCGATGCGGCGTGGATCGGCAATCACCGCGATGAGATCAGCCGGACCTACGCGAACTTCCTGGCGCAATAGCGTGCCTGCCGCGACGGCGGCGATCGCGTCGCGATCCCGGCGCCGCCCGGCCGTGCGGCGCCGGTGTCCCAACCTCAATCGAAAGCCGACAGGTGTCCGAACGCGCGAAGATCGTCGAGCTCCCGTCGCCTCTTGAGACGGAAACGCTGTCCGACCGGGTGTACCGTCAGCTCAGGCGGGCGCTCAAGTCGGGCGCCTACAAGCCCGGTGAGAAGATCACCAACAGGGCCGTCGCCGCCGCGCTGAGTGTCAGCCTGACGCCGGTGCGCGAGGCGATGGCCCGTCTGGTCTCGGAAGGCGGCTTGGCGATGATCGGCCCGAAAACCGTCATCGTGCCGCGGCTTTCGACCGAGGACTATGAAGAGATCTTCAATGTCCGCTTCGCCCTGGAGGGGATGGCGGCCGAGGCGGCGGCGTCGCAGGTGGATGCCGCCTTCATCGATGAGCTGGAGGCGATACATCTCGCGTTTACCGCGCGGCGCGCCGTGGGGGACTTCCCAGCCGCGCTCGAGCTGAACGAGAAGTTTCACTTCGCGCTTTACGCTCGCTCTCGACAATCCCGTCTCGTCGGCATCATCGAGAACCTCTGGGTGTCTTTCGGCCCCTCGCTCAGCCTGATCTATCCGAAGTTCGGCGAGAGCGAAGACGGGGTCACGCCTCACAGCGAGGCGATCTCGGCCTTGAGGCGGGGCCGCCCGAAGGAGGTGCGCGCCGCGATCGAGCATGATCTCGCCGTCGGTCGCGCGAAGATTTTGCCCTTGCTCACGGCCCTCGGCGAGTCCGCCGGTCGCAATCGGGCAACGTCAGGAAAGAGATAGGGCCGATAGCCATGTCGAACGAGATCGCGCTTCTGCCGGCGGCCGAGCTCCTGGCCCGGTATCGCGCCCGCGAACTTTCGCCCGTGCAGGCCGTCAAGGCGTGCCTGACGCAGATCGAGAACTATGACTCCGCGCTCAACGCCTTCCGCCTGGTGGCCCACGAAGAGGCCCTTGCCGCGGCGCGGGAGTCGGAAGCGCGCTGGGCGCGTGGCGAGCCGCTCGGCCTTCTGGACGGTGTGCCGACATCGATCAAGGACAGCCATGACGTCGAGGGTTGGACCACGCTCCACGGTTCCCTGACGACGGCGCCCGCGCGCCCGGCCGAAAGCGACTCGCCCCATGTCGCCCGCTTGCGCGAGGCCGGCGCGATCTTCGTCGGCAAGACCAATCTCTGCGAGTTCGGCTGGAAGTGCGTTACCGACAGCCCGCTGACCGGCGTTACCCGCAATCCCTGGAGCCGGCAAAGGACGCCGGGGGGCAGCAGCGGCGGCGCGGCCGTTGCGGCGGCCATGGGCATGGCGGCCATCAACATGGGCGGGGACGGCGGCGGATCGATCCGGGCGCCGGCCGCCTTCTGCGGCGTCTACGGGATCAAGCCGACCTACGGCCGCGTGCCCCGCTTTCCTGCCGAGTCCTTCATCGCTTGCGCCCATTTCGGCCCGCTGACGAGAACGGTCGGCGATGCCGCGCTCGCCATGAGCGTGATCGCCAGGCCGGACCATCGCGATGCCTTTGCGCTGCCCTATGACGGGCGCGACTACGGCATCGGCTTGGACGACGGCGTGAGAGGCCTGCGCATCGCCTACAGCGCGGATCTGGGATACCTCACGGTCGATCCCGAGGTCGCGGCGATCGTCGGCGATGCGGCCAAGCGCTTCGAGGAGCTCGGCGCTGTCGTCGAAGCGGCCGACCCCGGCCTAGGCGACAGCTTCGCGGCCTACAAGGTCATGAATGCCGCCTATCAGGTGCCGAAGATCCGCGGCAGGACCGAAGCGCAGATCGCCATGATGGATCCGACCCTGGTGGCGAACGCACGGCGCGGGGAAGCGCTGTCGGCCTTCGATCTCCTGGAGGCCGGCAAGGTGAGGGCGGACATGGCCTACAAGATGGCCGAGTTCCATCGGCGCTACGACCTTTTGATTACACCGACACTTCCGGTTCCCGCCTTCGATGTCGCCCGCAACAATCCCCCGCTTCTCGACGAAGCGTGCGGCGCCGAGGACAGGCTCTACTGCCTGTTCAACCACTTCCTCTATCAGGTCAACTACACCCATCAGCCGGCGGCAAGCCTGCCCTGCGGCTTCACCGGCGACGGCCTACCGGTAGGCCTCCAGATCATCGGGCCCCGCCTTTCGGACCACCGGGTCCTGGCCGCCAGCCGCGCCTTCGAATCCCTTCATCCCTTCACGATGCCCGGGACCCGGGAGCTGGAGCTTCTGGCGCTGCGCGCGGCAAGTGCCGGTGGCTAGTTTCGTAATCGCTGGCGTGCGCGCACCATGGATAAATAGCACCCCGTTTCGCATGATTTCCCATCGCTCCGTCCTCTCAAGAGGTGGAACTTCCGGCGAACTCGGGACGGTTCAGGGTTAGGATGGCAAATCTACGAGGGGCACGAATGCAATAGCTGCGTGACCGAGGCTATGGACGCTCCGCCCCATAGTATCTTGTTTCGTGGCAAATATCGTGCGTGCTATTTGCTATGGCAATTGATTGCCGGTTGATTGACAATGGCTGTTGATGGGGTGTTGGGCAAGGAAGGCGCGCACGGTTCGAAGCCGCTCGTTGCAACGTCAAGGATTGAGCCAAGAAAATGGCTGTCACTTCAGAGCTCACGCCGATCAAGCGCGACAAGACCCTGAGCGAGCA
>JAKSDN010000692.1 GCA_022360075.1 Kiloniellales bacterium
CGCGGTGCTGAGCCCGGTCACGCTCGCCGTGCAGTGGATCGTGCGCGCGACTCTTAGGCTCTTCGGCGTGCGCCACGATGCCAGCTTCAGCCCGGAGCTGCACGAGGAGGAGTTGCGCGGCGCGATCGACCTGCACGCCGTCGCCGGCGAAGAAGAGCGCCACGAGCGCGAGATGCTGCGCTCGATCCTCGATCTCGCCGAGGTCGACGTCGAGGAGATCATGACCCACCGCAGCAACGTGGTCGCGATCGACGCCGACCAGTCTCCCGAAGCGCTCGTCGAGGAGGTGCTCGCCAGCCCCTACACCCGGCTGCCGCTGTGGCGTAGTGACTCGGACAACATCGTGGGCGTGCTCCACGTCAAGGCGCTGCTGCGCGAGGTCCAGGCCCGCAAGGGCGACATCAGCCGGCTCGAGGTCGCCGGCATCGCGAGCAAGCCCTGGTTCATCCCGGAGACCACGGACCTGCTGTCGCAGCTTCAGGCCTTCCGCACCCGCCACGAGCACTTCGCCATCGTGGTCGACGAGTACGGCGAGGTGCGCGGCATCGTGACCTTGGAGGACATCCTCGAGGAGATCGTGGGCGAGATCGAGGACGAGCACGACATCACCGTGGCCGGCGTGCGCGAGCTGCGCGAGGGCGTCATCGTGGTCGACGGCAGCGTGACGATCCGCGACCTCAACCGGATCTACGACTGGCGCCTGCCGGACGAGGAGGCCTCGACCATCGCCGGCCTGGTGCTCCACGAGGCCCGGCGCATCCCCGAGCAAGGCCAGATCTTCGCCTTCCACGGCTTCAGCTTCGAGATCCTCGAGCGCAAGCGCCACCAGATCACCTCGATCAAGATCACACCGCCACCGACCCCCGAAGAGGAGGCGGCCCAGGCGGAGCCCGCGGAAAGCGCGGGCTGAGCCGGGGCTTTCCACGGCCTCACACGCGGCCTCTGGTCCGCGCGCGCCCGAGCCCTCACATTCAAGTCACGATCGTCAGCAGAGAGCAGGCTAGAACCCGATGCCCTTGAGCGAACCCGCCGCGCGCCAGGATCTGCACCGGCGCCGCTACGACTTCCGCGGCTATCGCCGCGAGGACGGCCTTTGGGACATCGAAGGCCATATGACCGACGTCAAGAGCTACGCCTTCGACAACGACTACCGGGGCAAAATCCAGCCAGGCGAGCCGCTGCACGACATGTGGATCCGCCTGACCCTGGACGACGAGCTGGTCGTGCAGCGGGCCGAGGCGGCGACCGAGGCGGGCCCTTTCGCGATCTGCCCGGACGCCGCGCCCAAGCTCGCGCGCCTGGCCGGGGTCAAGATCGGCAAGGGCTGGCGCCGGGCGATCAACGAGAAGCTCGGCGGCGTCGAGGGCTGCACCCACCTGCGCGAGATGCTGGGCGCCATGGCCACCGTCGCCTACCAGTCCATCCTTCCGGTGCTGGCTCGCGAGCGGAAGCGCGACAAGCCCGGCGACTCGGGCCGGCCGCGGCTACTCGATAGCTGCCATGCCTTCCGCAGCGATGGGCCGGTGGTCAAGAAGGCTTGGCCGGACTTCTACACGGGGGAGTGAGGCCGCCGCCGGTCGGGCTGCGGATTCACAGGTCTTCGTTATCTGACGCCGGCGGCGTCGCCACCCCCTCCCCAAGCCTCCCCCATCAAGGGAGAGGGTTAGGGTGGGGGCGTCCGCGAAGCGGACAGAGGAAAAGAACCGGGCCTTCGCCTCGATCAGATTCCACTC
>JAKSDN010000788.1 GCA_022360075.1 Kiloniellales bacterium
AGACAAGGCTATCGAGATCCACAACCTGAAGCTCAAGCTGGTCCCGCCTCGCCTCTTGAAACCGCACGGCACCAGCCTCCTGCGAGACCGGCGGCGCAGAAACAACCGGGAGCTCTTCGAACAGATCTTCGCCCTCAGCAGCCATCGATCAACACCAGCTAAAACAATCCCTCGGCATCAATTGAATCACCACTCGCTCCCGAAAACGATGATTTCTTCACAAACTCTGAGGAGCCCGCCTTGGCGGGCGTCTCGAAGGACGCAGGATTGCATTCCAGCCACACGTCAATTTTTTCACAAGCTCTGAGGAGCCCGCGTCAGCGGGCGTCTCGAAGGACGCACTATGGAAATGCAGCGCATCCCATGATGCGCCTCGGCGGGTCGTCGCGCGTGAACTGTTGCTCGGAACCGCCAACGCAGTCCCGTTAACCAGTTGTTTGCCATGGGCTCGCAGCATGCCGGAATGGCTCAGGACCGCGAAGTCATCCTCGAATTTTACCGCGTCGGCAGCTACGTCAAGGTGTCGGCGATCGACCCGGAGAGCGGCACCGAGGTCTCGGTGGTCGGCGACCCGGCGGCCGGCGAGCCCGCGCTCAGGCAGGCCGCCGTGCGCAAGCTCGAATACGTGATGGCGCGCGATCGCGACTCCGGACGGAGGCGCCTCTAGCGCAGCCCTGCTTCGGCCGCATGGCTGGGTCCCGAGCGGCGGAATCCGATTGGCCGGCGTGTCGGGCCTTGGCAGCATCGCGCCATGACGGGGCAGGCGGCATCCGCACAAGCAGGTAAGGGCGCAGGACGGGAGGTCGAGACCGGCATCCTGTTCATGGTCGTCGGGATGCTGCTCGTCCCGGGCATCGATGCCATCGCCAAAGTCCTCTCGGCCAGCGTGCCGGCGGGACAAGTGGCCTGGGCTCGCTTCTTCTTCCAAACCCTCTACCTGGCGCCCTTCGCCCTGATGGCGGGTCCGATCGCCTTGAACCGCTGGCTTTGGATTCACGTCCTGCGCGGCTTGCTGCTCGCGCTGGCGACGCTGTTCTTCTTCTGGAGCGTCAAGTACCTCCCCCTGGCCGATGCCATATCGATCTTCTTCGTCTCGCCGCTGATCCTGACCCTGCTCGCCGCCCTGTTCCTGGGCGAGACGATCGGCTGGCGCCGGCTCAGCGCGGTCTTGGTCGGCTTCGCCGGGGCGCTGCTGATCGTGCAGCCGAGCTACGCGGTGTTCGGCTGGGCCTCCGTGCTGCCGCTTGGTGCCGCACTGACCTTCGCGACCTACCTGGTGCTCACGCGCCGCTTGGCGCGGGTCGAGCGGGCGACCACCATGCAGTTCTATGCCGGCGCCTTCGGCTGCCTGGCGCTTTCGTTGGCGCTTTGGGCCGGTGCCGAGGCCGATATCCCCGTGATCGATCCGATTTGGCCGACCGCCTGGGAATGGGGCCTGATGGCTGGACTCGGCGTCATCGGGACCGGTGCGCACATATTGGTCGTCCATGCCTTCAGGCGCGCACCGCCCTCGGTGCTGGCCCCCTTCCAGTACCTCGAGATCATCAGCGCCACGCTGCTGGGCCTGTTGATCTTTGGCGACTTTCCCAGCCCGACCACCTGGCTCGGCATCGCCATCATCGTCGCTTCCGGGCTCTATGTCTTTTACCGCGAACGCAAAACGGCGCGGCGATCCGCCTAGACCTTTCGTCCGGTGTTACCACCCGGAAACGCCTTATCCCTTGCCGGGCGAGCGGGGCTGCGCTAGTCATCTTTGCCATGAAGACCCGCCGAGTGGCCAGCGCGCCGCTCAGAAGCGGGTCGCGCAGGGAAGGCATCCTCTGGGATTGCCTTAGGTTGAGGAACGAGTGGCGTTGGCCGGCTCGTGCGGAGATGCGGGGGCGAAGGTTCCGCGCGCCGCCGGGCGTTGTGGGAAGGGGCATGCAAGGCTCTTTCGAGTACTTCGTCGACCAGCTGATCAACGGCCTTACTCTAGGCTCGATCTACGGCCTCATCGCCATCGGCTACACGATGGTCTACGGCATCATCGGCATGATCAATTTCGCCCACGGCGAGATCTTCATGATCGGTGCCTTCGTCTCGCTGATCACCTTCATGCTGCTGGGGCTCGCCGGCGTCACCTGGATCCCGCTCGCCCTGCTGATCGTGCTGCTGGTCGCCATGTCGCTGACCGCGATCTATGGCTGGAGCCTGGAGCGCGTGGCCTACCGGCCGCTGCGCCGTTCGCCGCGCCTGGCGGCGCTGATCACCGCCATCGGCATGTCGATCTTCTTCCAGAACTATGTCCAGCTCCTGCAGAGCGCGCGCAACAAGCCGATGCAGCCGGTGGTGAGCGGCGGCATCGAGATCATGCGCGAGGGCGACTACATCGTCTCGCTGAGCTACATGCAGATCATCATCATGGTCACGACCGTTGTGCTGATGATCTGCTTTTCCGCACTGATCGCCCGCACCGCGCTCGGGAGGGCGCAACGGGCCTGCGAGCAGGACAAGGACATGGCGGCCCTGCTCGGCATCAACGTCGATCGGACGATCTCGCTCACCTTCGTGATGGGCGCGGCGCTCGCCTCGGTCGCCGGCCTCATGTTCCTGATGTACTACGGCGTGATCGACTTCTTCATCGGCTTCCTCGCCGGCATCAAGGCCTTTACCGCCGCCGTTCTGGGCGGCATCGGCTCGCTGCCCGGCGCCATGCTGGGCGGGCTTCTGATCGGCCTGATCGAGGCCTTCTGGTCGGGCTACTTCACGGTCGAATACAAGGACGTCGCCGCCTTCGGCATCCTGGTGCTGGTGCTGATCTTCCGGCCCACCGGCTTGCTCGGCAAGCCGGACATCGAGAAGGTCTAGCCGGCGTGGCGGTCTCCACGGCGGCGGGCGCACCGGCGACGCGCGCCATCGACATGCCCGCGCTGTTCAAGGAGGCCGGCCTTACGGCCCTGGTCGTGCTCGGCCTCTCATTCTACCTCGTCGGCTTCGAGACCCAGGACGTGCCGGGCGGGCTGGCGATCCGCACGCGATTCGACGACGTCCTGATGGCCGCGGTGATCGCCTTTCTCGGCCGCCTCGCCATCCACCTCCTGCGCATCGGCAAGCCCAAGCCGGTCCTGATGGCCGCGCCGCCGCTCGCGCTCGTGATGCTGCTCGGCCTGCTGTCGGAGACGCTGTTCGGTGCCGAGACCGCGGCTGCCGTGAAGCCCCTCTTGCCGTTCGACAGCCCGGTCGTGCTCTGGGCGGTGCTGATCGTCGCGATCTTCCTGTCCGTTCGCGCAGCCTGGCTGTTCTCCCATGAGGCAGTCCAGCTCACGGCGGAGGAGCGCGAGGCGCGGGCCGACAGCTTCGCGGCGCGGGTCCAGGTCGCCGCGCGCTACCTGGGGCCGCTCCTGCTCGGCTTCGCCCTGGTCCTGCCGTTCATGCCCTTCGCCGACCGGCAGATCCTCGACATTGGAATCCTCGTGCTCACCTACGTGATGCTGGGCTGGGGCCTGAACATCGTGGTCGGGCTGGCCGGGCTGCTCGATCTCGGCTACGTCGCCTTCTACGCGGTCGGCGCCTACTCCTTCGCGCTGCTGGCCACGAACTTCGGCATGAGCTTCTGGATCTGCCTGCCCTTCGCCGGGATCATGGCGGCCTTCTTCGGCGTGCTGCTGGGCTTTCCCGTCTTGAGGCTGCGCGGCGATTACCTGGCGATCGTGACCCTGGGCTTCGGCGAGATCATCCGGATCATCCTGCTGAACTGGTACGAACTGACCAAGGGGCCCGACGGCATCTCCGGCGTGCCGCGTCCGAGCTTTTTCGGCTTTCCCTTCAAGCGCAGCACGCCGGAAGATGTGACCAGCTTCCACGAACTCTTCGGCATCGATTTCTCGCCGATTCACCGGATCATCTTCCTTTACTATTTGATCCTGGTGCTGGCCTTGGTCGTCAACGTCTTCACCTTGCGCATCCGCAAGCTGCCGGTCGGGCGTGCCTGGGAGGCCTTGCGCGAGGACGAGATCGCCTGTCGCTCGCTCGGCATCAACCCGCGCAACACCAAGCTCACGGCCTTCGGCATCGGCGCCATGTTCGGCGGCTTCGCCGGCTCCTTCTTCGCCACGCGCCAGGGCTTCATCAGCCCGGAGAGCTTCACCTTCATCGAATCGGCCGTGATCCTGGCGATCGTCGTGCTCGGCGGCTTCGGCAGCCAGATCGGCGTGGTGGTCGCGGCGATCATCCTGATCGGCCTGCCGGAAATCTTCCGCGATCTCCAAGAGTTCCGCATGCTCGCC
This sequence comes from Kiloniellales bacterium, assembly GCA_022360075.1. The sequence goes on from JAKSDN010000788.1 coordinate 4,266, forward strand.
TTCGGCATGGCGATGGTCCTGATCATGCTCTGGCGGCCTTCGGGCCTGCTCGCCCATCGCGAGCCGACCTTGTTCCTGAAGGGCGGAAAGGTAGGGCAGGAGAGCCCGCCATGACCGCCAACGGGTCGATCCCCGGCGGCGGCAAGCCGCTGCTCAGCGTCGAGCATCTGACCATGCGCTTCGGCGGCCTGATCGCCGTGGACGACGTCTCCTTCGAGGCCGCCGATGCCCGCATCACGGCGATCATCGGCCCCAACGGCGCCGGCAAGACCACGGTCTTCAACTGCTTGACCGGCTTCTATCCGCCTTCGGTCGGCAGCCTGAAGCTGCGCCATCCGCGCGGCGACTACCAGCTCGAGCAGCTCGAGGGCTTCCGCACGGCGCAGAGCGCGGGCGTCGCCCGGACATTCCAGAACATCCGCTTGTTCCCGCGCATGACCGTGCTGGAGAACCTCGTCGTCGCGCAGCACAACCGGCTGATGCGCGCCTCGGGCTTCACCGTGCTCGGCCTGCTGGGCTTAGCCAGCTACCGCCAGGCCGAGGCCGAGGCGGTCGATCGGGCCCGCTATTGGCTCGATCACGTCGACCTGGTGGAGAAGGCGGATTGGGAGGCGGGCAATCTCTCATACGGCGACCAGCGCCGGCTCGAGATCGTGCGGGCCATGTGCATCGAGCCGGTCCTGCTCTGCCTCGACGAGCCGGCCGCCGGTCTCAATCCCAGGGAATCGGCGCTGCTCAACGAGCTGATTCAGTACATCCGCGACGAGCACAGTATCGGCGTGCTGCTGATCGAGCACGACATGAGCGTCGTCATGGGCATCTCGGACCACATCGTGGTGCTCGACTACGGCCGGCTGATCTCCGACGGCACGCCCGAGCAGGTGCGCAACGACCCCGCCGTGATCCGCGCCTATCTGGGCGAAGAGGAAGACGAGCCGCTGCCCCCGGAGGTCACCAGCGATCTCGGGCCGGACCGGCAGCCGGACTAGGCAGATGCTTCAGGTCTCGGGCATCCACACCTTCTACGGCAATATCGAGGCCCTGCACGGCATCGACATCGACGTGCGCGAAGGCGAGATCGTCACGCTGATCGGGGCGAACGGCGCCGGCAAGACCACCCTGCTGATGACGATCTGCGGCAATCCGCGCGCGGCGCGGGGACGGATCGTCTTCGAGGGCCAGGACATCACCCGCCATCCGACGCACGAGATCGTGCGCCTCGGCATCGCTCAGTCGCCCGAGGGCCGCCGGGTCTTCCCGCGCATGACCGTGCTCGAGAACCTGCAGATGGGCGCCGCGATCGTGGCGCCCGAGTACCTCGAGGAGGACCTGGAGCGGGTCTACACGCTGTTTCCGATCCTGCGTCAGCGCCAGGGCCAGCGCGGCGGCACGCTTTCCGGCGGCGAGCAGCAGATGCTGGCGATCGGCCGTGCGTTGATGAGCCGGCCGCGGCTTTTGTTGCTCGACGAGCCCTCGCTCGGGCTGGCGCCCCTGGTGGTCAAGCAGATCTTCGAGGTCATCCGCGACATCAAGGAAAGCCAGGGCATGACCGTGCTGCTGGTCGAGCAGAACGCCTATCACGCCTTGCGCCTGGCCGACCGTGCCTATGTCCTGGGCAACGGCCAGATCCTCCTGAAGGGCAGCGGCGAGGAGCTGCTGGCCAACGAGGAGGTCCGCAAGGCCTATCTCGAAGGTGGCTAGAGGAGGCTGGCGCCAGGCGATGGAAGCGATCACCGGAACGTCACTGCCGGTCTTTATCGGGCTGACGCTCGGCATCATGGGCTTTGCCGCCTTCATGACCGGACAGGCACTCGCCAACACTTGGCGGCCGGTTTGGCAGGCAGTGATCTACAGTTTCTTGCTGGGATTTGCCGATCGCTTTCTTACTTGGGGCCTATTCGAGGGCGAGCTCCTTTCGCTCAGAGGTTATTTCGTTGATTCCTTGGTTCTTCTGGCGATCTCGTTGACCGCCTATCGGATCACACAGGCGCGCAAGATGGTGACGCAGTATCCGTGGCTTTACGAGCGCAGCGGGTTGTTCGGCTGGCGCGAGAAGGGCGGGATCTGAGTTGTTTCAAGGCTCTGTGGGCATGCGAAGTTTCTTGCCGAGACCGGGGTGCGTGATAGGTTACACGCCTACGTGGTCCCGGCACACGGAGCCGGTTCCGGTGGCCCGGCAGGAGGCCCGGCCGCAGCGTTGCAACAGGCAGGGAGATTGAATCGATATGCGCAAGATGAAACTTGCATTACTGACGGCGGCGGCCATGACCCTGACGGGCGTCGGCGCGGCCAACGCCGACATCAACATCGCCACGGTCGGTCCGCTGACCGGGCAATATGCCTCCTTCGGCGAGCAGATGAAGCGCGGCCTGGAGATGGCCGTCGCCGACTTGAACGCGGCCGGCGGCGTGCTTGGCCAGCAGGTCATCGGCCGGGCCGAGGACGATGCCTGCGATCCCAAGCAGGCGGTGGCCGCGGCCAACAAGCTGGTCTCCGACGGCATCGACTTCGTGGCCGGGCACTTCTGCTCGGGCTCTTCGATCCCGGCCTCGGCGGTCTATGCCGAAGAGGGGATTTTGCAGATCTCGCCGGCCTCGACCAATCCGGCCTTGACCGAGGACGCCAAGGCCAAGGGCTGGAACAACGTGCATCGGGTTTGCGGCCGAGACGACGCCCAGGGCATCGTCGCCGGCAAGTACCTGGCCGACAAGTTCGCCGGCAAGAAGGTGGCGATCCTGCACGACAAGACGGCCTACGGTAAGGGCCTGGCCGACGAGACGAAGAAGAACATGAACGCCGCCGGCCTGGAAGAGGCCATGTACGAGGCCTATACGGCCGGTGAGAAGGACTACTCGGCGTTGGTCTCGAAGATGAAGGCGGCGGGCGTCGATGCCTTCTACGTCGGCGGTTACCACACCGAGGCCGGCTTGATGATCCGCCAGGCGCGCGAGCAGGGCTACAGCCCGCAGCTCATCTCCGGCGACGCTCTGGTGACCGACGAGTACTGGAAGATCACCGGCGATGCCGGCGAGGGCACGCTGATGACCTTCCAGCCCGACCCACGCGCCAAGCCCGAGGCCGTGGCCCTGGTCGAGCGCTTCCGCGCCGACAACTACGAGCCCGAGGGCTACACCCTCTACACCTATGCCGCGGTGCAGGTCTGGGCCGAGGCCGCCAAGCAGGCCAACTCGCTCGACATGGAGAAGATTGCCGCCAAGATCCGCGGCGGCACCTTCTCGACCGTGATCGGCGACCTGACCTTCGACGATAAGGGTGACGTGCTCAATCCCGAGTACGTCTGGTACGTCTGGTCCGACGGCAAGTACGCGGAGCTGCCGACCAACTGACCTGAGCCTTTCGTTTCGGGGTAACCCAGCGGCCCGGGGCCACGCCCCGGGCCGCTTCTCTATGCGATGAGGACCGCGATACCTTGTGGCAGCCATTGACGGGGTGGCGACATATGGTAACGTCGCCGGTGATTTCCGCACTTGCCGAGGCCGCCCGCACATGACCGCAAAGCCGATTGCGATCGCCTGCGACCACGCCGGGTTGGACCTCAAGCAGGTGCTCGCCCGCGAGCTCGAGGGTCTGGGCTACGACGTTCTCGATCTCGGCACGAATGGCCCGGAATCGGTCGACTATCCGGACTTCGCCGACGCCCTGGCCTCGGCGATCAAGGACGGCCGGGCCGAGCGCGGCGTCCTGGTTTGCGGCACGGGTATCGGGATCTCCATGCGGGCCAATCGCCATGCCGGCATTCGCGCGGCCAACTGCCACAACGATACGACGGCGCGGCTGTCGCGCGAGCATAACGACGCCAACGTCCTCGCCCTCGGTGCCCGCGTGGTGGGCAGCGAGGTGGCCAAGGACTGCCTGAAGACTTTCCTCGAGACGACGTTCGAGGGTGGCCGGCACAGCCGGCGGGTGGACAAGATCGCATAAGGCCTCCTCTCGGATCTAAAACGGGGCCGCATTTGCAGGGGTAACGCAGATGAATTCAGCAGACGTCGCTTACAAGGATCTCGTCGAGGACGATTTCTTCACCGCCGGCCTGGCCCAGACCGATCCCGAGCTTGCCGAGGCCATCCATGGCGAGCTGCGCCGGCAGCAGGATCAGATCGAACTGATCGCCTCGGAGAACATCGTCTCGCGCGCCGTTTTGGAGGCCCAGGGCTCGGTCCTCACCAACAAATACGCCGAGGGTTATCCCGGCCGGCGCTACTACGGCGGCTGCGAGTACGTCGATGACGTGGAGCGCTTGGCGATCGAGCGGGCCAAGCGCTTGTTCGGTTGCAGCTTCGTCAACGTACAGCCGCACTCCGGTGCCCAGGCTAACCAGTGCGTGCTTCTGGCCTTGATTCAGCCGGGCGACACCATCATGGGCCTGTCGCTCTCCGCCGGCGGCCATCTGACCCACGGCGCGCGTCCGAACCTCTCCGGCAAGTGGTTCGAGGCCGTTCAATACGGCGTACGTCAAGAAGACGGGCTGATCGACTTCGACGAGGTCGAGCGCCTGGCAATGGAGCACAAGCCGAAGCTGATCATCGCCGGCGGCTCGGCCTATCCGCGCATCCTGGACTTCCCGCGATTCCGCGAGATCGCCGACAAGGTCGGCGCCTACTTCCAGGTCGACATGGCGCATTTCGCCGGCCTGGTCGCCGCCGGCGTGCACCCGAGCCCGCTGCCGCATGCCCACATCGTCACCACGACGACGCACAAGACCCTGCGCGCGGGCCGCGGCGGCATGATCCTCTCGAACGACGCGGCGCTCGGAAAGAAGATCAATTCGGCGGCCTTTCCGGGCCTTCAGGGCGGCCCGCTGATGCATGTCATCGCCGCCAAGGCCGCGGCCTTCCAGGAAGCGCTTAAGCCGAGCTTCAAGGTCTATGCCCAGACCGTGGTGGACAACGCGCGGACCCTGGCGGCGGTGCTCGCCGAGAAGGGCTGCGACATCGTCTCTGGCGGGACCGACACGCACCTCCTGCTCGTCGATCTGCGCGCCAAGGGGCTCACTGGCAAGGTGGCCGAGGCGGTGCTGGAGCACGCCGGGATCACCTGCAACAAGAACGGCGTCCCCTTCGATCCCCAGAAGCCGTGGATCACCTCCGGCATCAGGCTCGGCACCCCGGCGGCGACGAGCCGCGGCTTCGGCGCGGCCGAGTTCCGGCGGG
>JAKSDN010001018.1 GCA_022360075.1 Kiloniellales bacterium
GTCGCCAGACTGACCGTCCGTTCACAATAGGCCAGCGTCATCCGCCGCCTGATTGGTGCGGCCGGCAAAATGCCACGCCAGCGTTTCGCCCGCGTGGAACGGCACCACGCGGACATTATCGTCGCCCATCAGCTCGGGCACGGCCTGCGGTTCCCGGCGTAGCGTGACGCTTCCCTCGTTGAGTGGGAGACCGTAGAAGCGCGGGCCGAACGCCGACGCAAAGGCCTCGAGCCGATCGAGCGCGCCTTCCTCTTCGAACGTCTGGGCGTAGCTTTCGAGTGCCGTCGGCGCGCTGAAGATGCCGGCGCAGCCGCAGGCGCTTTCCTTTTCGTGTTTCTGATGCGGTGCCGAGTCGGTTCCGAGAAAGAACCTGGGATTGCCCGACGTCGCCGCCTTGCGCAGCGTGTCCTTGTGACGGCGGCGTTTGGCGACAGGCAGGCAGTAGGTGTGCGGGCGAAGCCCGCCCTCGAACATGGCGTTGCGGTCGATCCGCAGATGGTGCGCGGTGATGGTCGCCGCCAGGTTCGATCCTGCCGCCTCTACGAACTGAACGGAGTCTTCGGTGGTGATGTGCTCCAGCACGACCTTGAGGCCGGGGAAGTCCGCCAGCACCGGCGTCAGCACTGTCTCGAGGAACACGGCTTCGCGGTCGAAGATGTCGATATCGGGCGACACCACCTCGCCATGCACGAGAAGCGGCATACCGATCGTCTGCATGCGCTCCAGCAGTGACGATTTCATCCTGTCGACATACCATTACAAGTCGTGGCCATATTTCGTGTAGGGGGATCGTTCGCTCGGACCTTGTCCTTCACGGCCGAGGAAGAACCGCCACAAACAGTGCGGCCACGATATGAACCTAGGTCCATAGGTGAGGGTCAGGGCAGTCGCAAGCGCCGCGACGGTGAGGAGGCCGAGCCACAGCACCGGTCCTATCGACCAGCGAGAGTCCAGGATGCAAGCTACGAAGGACAGGCCGAGCAGTACCCAGCCGATGGAATGAAGGGCCAACGCGCGCCACTGCGACGGAGGCGCGCCGAACAGTTCGCGGTGGTGCTTCCGCATGCCAAGCGCCAGCGCGCCGAAACCGGCGATAGCAAGAAGGAGAGCAGTCGCTTCCGTCATTGGACCGCCTCCGGCAACAGGAGCGCGATGATGATGCCCGCCGGCACGGCTGCGACGGCGAGCCACGTCCAGGCCTGCGTCGCGCTGCGGGCGTGGAACACCATGATGACGATCCCCGCGTAGACAAGGAAGCCCGCCATGGTCGTCGCGTGCAAGGCCTGTGCCTGGCTAAGGCCGGCAGCCGAGAACAGCAGCGGCACCGCGAGGGTCAACAGCGACGTAAGCGCGTAGCCGCCGACGACCGCGGCCAGCACCCGCGAGGCAGCCGACCAGCGGTGACGGGCATTCTTGACGTGTTCCTGGGCTGACATTAAGCGGCCTTCGCATTCGACGTAGTATTGGCCATGACAGCGGCGTCGGCGGTTTTACGGCGCTGTTTCCGGTATGTCATTCGAACAAGGAACAAGAAGAACAGGCCTGCCGCGAAGGAGGAGAGATCGAACCCGGCCATGACCCAGTCGCCCTCAGGGATCGACGCA
>JAKSDN010000622.1 GCA_022360075.1 Kiloniellales bacterium
AGCAGGTGAAAGCGCTCCGTCTGCTCGCGCCCGACCAGGGTGCGGCAGTAGTCGAGCACCTGGGTCCAGGAGCTCATGACCGTGCGCTCGACGATTTCCTCGCGCGCCAGGCGCTGGGCTGCCTGCTCGACCACCTTCAGGGTGGCGACCGAGACCTCGCCCATGCCGGGCACCTTGCCGAGCGCCTCGGCATCGGCGGCAAGCACGGCCCCGAGGCTGCCGAAGCGCGCGATCAGGTCCTTGGCCAGGGGCTTGGTGTCGCCGCGCGCGCTGGCGCTGTAGAGCAGGACCTCCAGGACCTCGTAGTCGGCGAGCGAGGCCGCGCCATGCTTCAGCACGCGCGCGCGCATGCGTCCGCGATGTCCGATGTAGTGCGGCTTGTCGTCGTCCAAGGAGGCCCCCGGCGCTCGCCCGTTCCCGGGACCATTTAGCCGGGTCGGGGTGCCCCGAGGCAAGCGGACAGTCGGATGGTGCCGACACGCATCAAGCCGATATGCGGCGGACTGCGCTGATGCTATGCCGCCCTGCGCGAGCGGTCAGAGCCTGACTCAAAATGATTGCTTTCGGAACAAGAGCTTGGAGCCAAGAACCTCTTCACATGTCATTGCCGGACTTGATCCAGGCGCCAATCTGGATCACCGGGTCAAGCCCGGTGATGACAAACGAAGTGTAAGAGGGGCAAAAGTCCGGGCAGCGTTGCGGTATCGGGCGATGGTGGCGCATTCGGGTCTTGGCTGCAGCGCTGGCGTGCGTGCTTCGAGACGCCCCTTCGGGGCACCTCAGCATGAGGACAAGCTTTGGGTGGCATTAAGATTGCTCCTCATGCTGAGGAGCGCTCGATAGAGCGCGTCTCGAAGCATGCAGGCTCTTCATCCAGCACGCCAAGCCAATGGCTGTCCCTATTGAAGGCGGTCGCTAGGCTCCTGCCCGACTTGCCTGTGTCGGCGGCACGTTTCTAGATTGCTTCGCTACGCTCGCAATGACAGCTTGGGGTCCAGCGTTCTCCCGCTCGATCTCCTCCTGGCATGGACAAGAAACAGAAGCTGATCAACGACATCCTGCGCAATGCCGTCGGGCTGTTCCAGGCCGGCCAGCACGAGGCCGCGCGCCTGGCCGAGGCGCTTTCGGATGTGATCGCCGCGCGACCCGCTGTCGCGTGAACGCGGCGGTCGCGCCTGGCCCCAATGCAAAGGCCCCGCCTTTGGGCGGGGCCTGCTTTTTCCACCGACGAGCCAGGTGTCGCTAGTGGTTCAATTCCGACACTTGAGTCCGATGAAACGGGATCGAGTGTCGACCAGAATTGGACCCAAACAAGGAGTTGTCTAGTGGAGCGGCCCGACATTCCGGGATCGGAACGTCGGAGTCGTACCACTAGTTGGTCATCCCGTGGGTCAGCTCTTCGTCGCCGGCGGCAACGCTGGGGCCGGCGGCGGGGGCGATGGCATTGACGTCCGGCAGCGGGCCGACACGCCGGCGCAGCGAGGTCAGCAGCGCATCGAGGCCGCGGCGGTCGACGACCGAGCCGAACTCCGAGCGATAGACCGAGGCCATGCTGACCCCGCCCGCGACCACGTCCACGATCCGATAGCCCGCGCCGCTGTCGCGCAGACGCCAGCGCCACTCGATCGGCAAGCCGAAGAAGAGCTCGGCCTGCGTCGTGACCAGGATGTCCCGGTCGTTGTCGACCGGCGCGGCGGCGGTGACCGTGAGGTTCTTGATCTCGTACTTGCGCAGCAGCTTGCTGTAGTTGCCCAGGAGATACTCGGCGAAGAGCGCGCTGTACTCGTCGAGCTGCTCGCCGCTGGCCGCCTCCCAATGGTTGCCGAGCACATAGCGGCCGATCCGGGTCATGTCGAGGCCGCGATGCAGCAGGCTGCGCAGCCTGGCATCGCGCTCCAAGGTCGTCATGCCGTTGCCGGCAATCGCGCCGACCAGGTCACGGCTCAGGCTCTCGACGAACTGCACGGCGGCGGCGTCCACGTCCAGGCCGGTCGCCCGCGCGCTTCCCGGGGTCATGGCCGGCGTCAGAGCCAGCATCAGTGCGGTGAATAGGGGGACCAGTCTGCTCATGTCGCAACCTCCTGTCGCAACTCGTTCGCATCTGGCGCTCATTAACCGGGATTTATGTTGGAATTTCCTTAACTTGAATCGAATTGTCGACATTGGCTTTGTGACAAATACGTGACTGCCGGCTTTGAGTTTGTCTTAACCATGTCGTCTCTATTTGTGAGGCTCCCGACAAAACGGAGTCGTCGCCAAGTATTCGGGAAAACGAGCCCGACCCCGGCGCGGGAAATCCTTTGCGAGGCTCCGTCGCCTCGGGTATTCAATCCACGGGCTTCCCCGCGCCGGGTCTTGACGCTGAGAGCGACGACCCACACTTCTGGCCCATGGTGTACCACTGTTCTTTGAGCGGGCTTCGACCGCTTGTGCAATTTGGTCTTCAGGCGCTGGCTCTGGCGGCGCCGCTCGCCGCGGTGCCGGTGGCGGCGCAGCCGCTCGAGCGCCTGCTGGAGACCTGGCCGAAGCTGACCGAGACGGCGGCCGTGTCCGGGCAGCGCTTGGCGTTGTCCAGCGCGAATCCCTTCACGCTGCAGGCCCTCGCCAACGGGGTCAACGGCCGGACGGGGCCGGAAGCGCTGGGACCGGTGGCGCAGACCGGCGAGGGACTGCTCTTCCTGCCGGCCGACGCGAGCGAGGCGGCAGCGGTGCCCGCGGTCATACTGCTGCACGGTGCGCGCGGGGTCTCCAGCGCCCGCGAGATGACCTACGCGCGGCAGTTCGCGACCATGGGGATCGCCGCGCTCGTGATCGACAGCTTCAGGCCACGCCGCGAACTGGCGAGCAGCTTCACCGAGCGGCTGATCGAGATCACCGAGGGGATGATCCTGGCCGATGTCTTCGCCGCCCAGAAGGCCTTGGCCGCGCGGCCGGAGATCGACGCCGAGAGGATCGCCCTGATCGGCTTTTCCTACGGCGGGATGGTGAGTCTCTACGCCGCCCATCGCCAGGTCGCGACGGCCTATCGGCGCTATTTCGAGATGGTCCACCTGCCGCCGCTGCGCGCCCATGTCGCCTTCTACGCGCCCTGCATCGCCCGTTTCGAGGACACGCGGGCGAGCGGCGCGCCGGTGCTCATGATGTGGGGCGATCAGGACGAGCTGATCGATGCGGAGCGCTGCCGGGCGACTGCCGCGGACCTGCGCGCCGGCGGCGCCGAGGTCGAGACGATCGAGTTCCCCGGCGCCTATCACCAGTGGGACGGCAATCTCGAGACGCCCTGGCGCGCGCCGCGCAGCCTGGTCGGCTGCGCCTTCACCGTCGAGCCCGACGGCACGATCAAGGGCAAGCTGCCGGGCACGCCCTTTCACCAGACCATGGAAGACAGCCTCTCGCGCAAGCTCATTCTGGCTCTCTGCAGCGACGGCGACGGCTATCTGGTCGGCAAGAACGCGGCGGTGCGCGTGCAGTCGAATCGCGCCCTCGGCCGGTTTCTCGTCGAGGCCTTTCGGAGCGAAGAGTTTTCGAATCGGGACGACATCCGCTAGTCTCTGCGCGCCTTCGATGGTTTGTCCGTTGCACGGCAACATTATTGCCGCGTGACGCTGGGGCGCGATGTCGATCTTCTTTCGTTTCTTCCTTTTCGCCGGCCTGCTCGCCGTCACGGGCTGCAGCATCGTCGACCGCGGGCCGGCTCGCCTGCCGATCGCGCCGCCGGCCTTCTCCTCGGCCGGCGCCGCGCGGGTGGTGCCGGCTTCGGCGCCGCTGCAGTGCGTGCCTTATGCCCGCGATCTCAGCGGGATCCAGATTCGCGGCGATGCCTGGACCTGGTGGAACGCGGCCGACGGCCGCTACCGGCGCAGCCTCCGGCCCGAAGCCGGCGCGGTTCTCGTGCTGGCGCGAACCGACCGGCTGCGCGGCGGTCATCTGGCCGTCGTGACCCAGGTGCTGAACGAGCGGGAGATCGTCGTGCGCCATGCCAACTGGCTCAACCAGGGCAACATCCACCTCGACACGCCCGTGCGCGACGTCTCGGCCGCCGGCGATTGGTCTGCCGTGAGAGTCTGGTACACACCGGGCGCCACCTGGGGTGCGCGCGCCTATGCCGTCGCCGGCTTCGTCTTGCCGCGATCGCTGTGAACGGGCGAAAACGCAAGCCATGAACGCGACCGCAATCGACGCGGGTCTCGTTGCCAGCCTGGCGACGATTGTCGGCGTTTGGCTGGTGACCGTCCTCAGTCCGGGGCCGAACTTCCTCGCCACCGCGCAGGCCGCATTGGGCCAGTCGCGCCGCGCCGGTCTGATGCTCTCGGCCGGGATCGCCGTCGGAACGACGCTCTGGTCGACCGCGAGCCTGCTCGGCCTCGGTCTGCTGTTTCAGACCGCCGGCTGGCTCTATCTGGCCGTCAAGCTGCTCGGTGCGGCCTACCTGATCCTGCTGGGCCTCCGCGCGATCCTGAGCGCGCGCCGGACGGCGCCCTTCATTCCGGCCGGCGGAGCGCCGCTTTCGGCCTGGCAGGCCTTCCGCCGCGGCCTCCTCGTCGACCTCAGCAATCCCAAGGCGGCGGCCTTTTTCACCTCGCTCTTCGCCGTCACCGTGCCGCCGGCCGCGCCGCTCTGGTTCGACGTGACGGTCGTCGTGGCGGTCGTTGTGATTGCCGGTGGCTGGTACGCACTGGTCGCCTGCGCGGTATCCCTGCCCGCGATCGCGGCGCGCTTTCGCCGCGCCCAGCGTTGGATCGCCTACGTGACCGGCGCGGCGTTCATGGCCCTAGGGATACGCCTGGCGGTCGACCGCTGAGGCGATGTCGCTGTTTTTTGGTCCGCTCTCGCGGACGCCCCCCTCCCTAGCCCTCCCCCTCAAGGGCGGAGGGGAAAATGTAAGCCGGTTCAAAGCACTATCTCCCTCCCCCCTTGAGGGGGAGGGTCGGGGTGGGGGGCGTCCGCGAGAGCGGACTAACAAAGAGGGCAAACGGCGAGGTTCCGACGAACCAAAACCTGGTCCAAGCGCCGCTCAGTTCATCCGGCCGTGGCAGTGCTTGTACTTCTTGCCCGAGCCGCAGGGGCAGGGGGCGTTGCGTTGCACCTTGCCCCAGGTGCCGGGGTCGGCCGGGTCGATGACCGAGGCGGCGCGGCGGCGCACGGGCTCGGCCGTGGGCTGGGGCGGGCGCGGCGGCAGGCCGCCGCCACCGCCGCCGGCCGCGACGGCCATGGGCTCGGCCTCGGCGCTCATGGCGCTCGACTCCTCGTGGATCTCCTGCGTCACCGTCTGGCGGGACGGCATGACGATCGGCTCGGGCTCGGCGGAGCGGATCTCGATGTGCGAGAGCACGGTCGTGGTCTCGGCGCGCACCTGGCCCAGCATCCCCTCGAACAGCTCGAAGGCCTCGCGCTTGTACTCGTTCAAGGGGTCGCGCTGGCCGTAGGCGCGCAGGCCGATGCCGTGGCGCAGATGGTCGAGTGACAGCAGGTGGTCCTTCCACTGCTTGTCGACCACGTGCAGCAGGATGTGCTTCTCCGCCGCGCGCATGATCTCCGGCCCGTAGTTGGCGGTCTTGGCCGCCATCTTCTTGTCCGACTCCGCCAGGATGCGCTCGCCGATCTCCTGATCGGCGATGCCTTCCTCCTTGGCCCAGTCCTCGATCGGCAGGTCGAGCGCGAGCAGGCGCAGGGACTCCTCGTGCAGGGCCGGCACCTCCCACTGCTCGGCGTAGGCCCCTTCCGGGATGAAGCGGCCGACGATGTCGTCGATCACCTGGTGGCGCATGTCGACCACGGTCTCGTGCACGTCGTCGGTGCGCATGAGGTCCTTGCGCTGCTCGTAGATGACCTTGCGCTGGTCGTTCATCACGTCGTCGAACTTGAGCAGGTTCTTGCGGATCTCGTAGTTGCGCGCCTCGACCTTCTGCTGCGCCTTCTCCAACGCCTTGTTGACCCAGGGATGGACGATCGCCTCGCCCTCTTGCAGGCCGAGCTTGCGCAGCATCGAGTCCATGCGCTCCGACCCGAAGATGCGCATCAGGTCGTCTTCGAGGGAGAGAAAGAACTTCGAGGCGCCCGGGTCGCCCTGGCGGCCGGCGCGGCCGCGGAGCTGGTTGTCGATGCGCCGGCTCTCGTGGCGCTCGGTGCCGACGATGTAGAGCCCGCCGGCCTCCAGCACGACCTGCCGGGCCGCCTCGACCTCGGCGCGGATCTGCGCGACCTTCTTCTCGCGCTTGGCCGCGTCCTCGATCGGCTCGGCCTCCTGCCTGATGCGCATGTCGACGTTGCCGCCGAGCTGGATGTCGGTGCCGCGGCCGGCCATGTTGGTGGCGATCGTCACCGCACCCGGCGCGCCGGCCTGGGCGATGATGAAGGCCTCCTGCTCGTGATAGCGCGCGTTCAGCACCTGGTGCGGGATCTTGCGTTGCTTGAGCAGCTTGGCGAGGTGCTCGGATTTCTCGATCGAGACCGTGCCGACCAGCATCGGCTGCTGGCGCTCGCGGCAGTCCGCGACCAGCTCGAGGATGGCGTTGTATTTCTCATTGGTCGTGCGATAGACCTCGTCGTCCTCGTCGGCGCGGATGCAGGCCAGATTGGTCGGGATCTCGATCACCTCGAGGCTGTAGATCTCCGCGAACTCCGTCGCCTCGGTCATCGCCGTGCCGGTCATGCCGGCGAGCTTCGGAAACAGCCGGAAGTAGTTCTGGAAGGTGATCGAGGCGAGGGTCTGGTTTTCCTGCTGGATCTGGGCCCTTTCCTTGGCCTCGAGTGCCTGGTGCAGGCCTTCGGAATAGCGCCGGCCCTCCATCATGCGGCCGGTGAATTCGTCGATGATGACGACCTTGTTGTCCTTGACGATGTAGTC
>JAKSDN010000860.1 GCA_022360075.1 Kiloniellales bacterium
ACAGCCTGCGTGCTTCGAGACGCACTCTGTCGAGCGCTCCTCAGCATGAGGACCAATCTTAATGCCATCAAAGGCCTATCCTCATGCTGAGGAGCCCCAAAGGGGCGTCTCGAAGCACGCACGCCGGCACTGCAGCCAAGATCGCAACGCGCCACCACCGCTCGATCCTGCCAACACGGCCCGGACTTTTGTCCCTCTTACCCGCCCCACTAGGTAACTCATTAGTTTGGGTCCAATTCTGGTCGACACTCGATCCAATTTCATCGGACTCAAGTGTCGGAATTGAACCACTAGGCTGTCGCCGCGTGAGCGGTCGCTCTGGATTGCCGCGCTGGCTCCCGCCGGCTCGCAATGACAGTCGGTTCGAAGTCATCCGATGGGCCTTGGCCCTGAAGCCCGCCCTAGATCACGAGAACGCGCCCCGGCGGACCCGAGCATCCTTGCGCCGGGCCGGCCTCGACCGGAGAATGCGGCATGCTCCACGTTGACGTCCTGGGCCAGGCGCTTCGCCATGAGCCCGCCGGCTCCTGTTTTCGGTTGATCGCGTGGAACCGCTTCTCGTCCTAGTCGGGCTCTACCTGCTGGTCGCCCCGGCGCTCGGCGTCTGGGCGCTCTTTCGCCTGTCGCGGCAACGCAAGGAGCTGGAGGAGCTGCGCGGGCAGGTCGCGGCCCTGGCCGAAACGGCGGCGGAGCACGGGGGCGAAGCCGAGCCGGAAGCGACACCGGTTTCCGAGACGCGCGCAGCGAGCCAGGCCGAGGAGCCGCCGGAACCGGCGCCGGCCCCGACCGAGACCCCAACCACGGCACCGCCGGGCCGGCGCCTAGGCGGTCTCGAGGAGTCGCTTGCCTCGCGCTGGCTGGTTTGGCTCGGCGGCCTGACTCTCGCGCTCGGTGGCGCCTTCCTGTTCAAGTATTCGATCGACCAGGGCTGGCTCGGGCCCGCGGTCCGGGTGCTGCTCGGTTGCCTGTTCGGGCTCTTGCTGATCGTGGCCGGAGAAGGGCTCAGGCGCCGTCCCTTCCAGCGCGAGATCGCGCGGCGCGGGCCCGACTACGTGCCGCCGGCGCTCACGGCGGCCGGGCTCTCCATCGGTTTCGTCAGCGTCTATGCGGCCTTCGCCCTCTATGGCCTGATCGGGCCCTTGCTCGCTTTCGTCGGACTCGCGGCCCTGGCGGCGGCGGCGATCGCCCTGTCGCTGCTGCAGGGCCCCTTCATCGCCCTGCTCGGCCTGCTCGGCGGCTTCGCGACGCCGGCTCTGGTCGGCAGCGAGGACCCGACGCCCTGGGGCCTGTTCGGCTACCTCCTGGCGCTGATCGCGCCCTCGCTGATCCTGGTCCGGGCGCGGGACTGGCGCTGGCTCGCCTGGGCGGCGCTGGCCGGCGCGGCGTTCTGGCCCCTGGTCTGGATAGCGACCGCCTGGCAGCCGGGCGATGCCTGGCCGCTCGGCGGCTACCTGATCGGCCTCGCCGTCCTGTTCCTCGGGCTTCGGCCCAAGACCGCTGACGATCTGGCTGAGGGCGAAGGGCGGTGGCCCTGGTCGCGCCCGATCGTGGAACGGGTGACCTGGGCCGCGGCGCTGGCGACGGTCGTGCTTGCCTTTCTGCTGTTCCACGCCGATGGCTCCGGCACGGTGTCGCTGGCCGCTGCGGCCGTGCTGGCGGTCCTCCTGCTGGCCTTCGCCTTCCAGGACCATGAGTTCGACGGCCTCGCGATTCTGGCCGCGCTGCTGGCGCTGAGCTTGGTCGCCACTTGGCGGGTGCCGCGCGACATCACGGCGATCCCTTTGCTCTACCGGATCGAGGGACGCGAGTACGGGCTGGCGCCGGGGCCCATGCTGCCGCCGGAGCTGATGCCACTGGCGCTTTGGGCCGCGCTCTTCGCCCTTCTGTTCGGGCTGGGCTGCTATGCGGCGATCGGCCGCGCGCGGCGGCCGGCGCTCTGGGCCGCGGTCTCGGCCCTCATGCCGGTGCTGCTCTTGGCCCTGGTGTACTGGCGCGTTGCCCATCTCGGGCTGGACCTCAAGTGGGCGCTGGTGGCGTTGTTGGTCGCCGCCCTCGGCGTCGCGGCCGCCGCGCAGGTGCGCCGTTTCCTGGGCGCGGATCGGCAGGACCTGGTGATCGGGCTCTACGCGCTCGCGGTGATCGCCGCCATTGGCCTCGGCGCCACCATGGCCTTGAAGCAGGCTTGGCTCACCGTGGCTCTCTCGTTGCAAATGCCGGCGCTGGCCTGGCTGCATGCGCGCAGCGGCGTGCGCTTCATCCGCCAGGTCGCCCTGCTGCTGGCCTCGGTGATCCTCGTGCGCCTGCTGCTTAACCCCTATGTGCTCGACTATCCGCTCGGCAGCGCGCCGGCCTTCAACTGGATCCTCTATGGCTACGGCCTGCCGGCAGTGGCCTTCTGGATCGCCGCGCTGCGTTTTCGCCGCTCGGGTGACGATCTGCTGGTCAAGGTCCTGGCGGCCGGCACTATCGGCTTCGTTTTTTATCTGATCACACTGGAGATCCGCAGCCTCTTCGCCGGCTCGCTGACGGCGCCGCGCTACGCATTCGCCGAGATGAGTTTGCAGTCGATCGCCTGGCTGAGCCTGGCCCTCGCGCTGGCTTGGTTGGAGCGCGCGGGGCCGGGCCCGGTATTCCATTGGGGCGCCCGTATCCTGGCCTTGCTGGCGGCGGCTCAGGTGCTCCTGTTGCAGGTCGGGTTCTTCAATCCGCTCTGGACCGGCGAGGCGGTCGGTGCCTGGCCTTTCGCCAATTGGCTGCTCCTGGCCTATGCGCTGCCGGCCGTCTTCGCCTTCGCCTTCGTGACGCCGCTGCGCCAAGCCGGCGAGGTCCGCCCGGCCGCCGCGGCCGGGCTGCTCGGCTTCGCCCTCGCCTTCGTCTATCTGTCGATGGAGGTCCGGCATCTCTTTCAAGGGCCGGACCTCTCGGCCCCCCAAGTCGAGGATGCCGAGCTCTACACCTACTCCGCCGCTTGGCTCGCCTATGCCGGCCTCCTGCTGGCGCTCGGCATTCTCCGCAACAGCGCGCCCCTGCGCTATGCCTCGCTCGCCATTCTCCTGATCACCGTCGCCAAGGTCTTCCTGGTCGACCTGGCCGGGCTGACCGGCCTGTTCCGCGTCGCTTCCTTCCTGGGGCTCGGGCTCTGCCTGGTCGGCATCGGCTTCCTCTATCAGCGCTTCGTGTTCCCGCCGCGGCCGCCGCGCAGCGAGCCCGAGACCGCGGCAGGCGTGACGCGTTGACAGCTTCATGAGCCCGGCCCAGCATGACGCCGGCGGCCGCACGGGCGCCATGCGGGCGGAGGGCAGGCGGCAATGAGCGAAGTCCAATTCGCGCCGGGCGACCTGGTGTTCTCGGAAGGCAGCCCGAGCGATTCCGTGCTTCGCATCCTCAGCGGCGAGGCCGAGGTGCTGAAAGTCGTGGACAGCACCGAGGTCGTGCTCGGGCGGCTGAGCGCCGGCGACTATGCCGGCGAGATGGGCGTGATCGAGGGCCGCCCCCGCGGCGCCACGGTGCGCGCCCTGACCGCGGTCAGCGCCGAGCGCTACGGCCGTGAGGCGTTCCTCGCCCGGGTCAGTCGGGACTCCCAGCTCGCCTTCAAGATGCTGGTGCGCCTGAGCGAGCGCCTCAACGCCCTCGACGAGTCCTTTGCCGCCGCCCGCGCCGCGCAGGAGCCGCGGCCGAGCAGCCTGCGGTCGCGCGTGACGGCGGCGCCGGCCCGGCCCGCTCCGAGCCCTGCGCCCGCGCCGCGTACAACCGGCGCCGACGCTCGGCTGAGCCTGCGCGCCGACTCGCAGATCTTGGCCGCGGTCCTGCCGATGCCGGAGATCCCGGTAGAATCCCTGCCCTACACCGTGGGCCGCACGCCGGGCCCGGGCGAGGCCTCGGCGCGCGAGCGCGTCGACCTGATGCTCGACGATGCCAGGCCTTATCGCCTGTCGCGGGCGCACTTCCGGATCGAGCGCGGCAACGGGGGCTACCAGGTACGCGACCTTGGCAGCGTGCTTGGCACGACGGTCAACCGGCGGCCGATCGGCCAACACTTCGCCGACGACGCGGCGCCGCTCCAGCCGGGCGACAACAGCATCCTGGCCGGCGGCGAGGAGTCGCCCTTTCGCTTTCGCCTGAGCCTCCGCGGCACCTGAGCCCTCTGCCGGCTTTTCGCCGGCAACGCTGTAACCTTCGGCAAAGCCGCTCCATCAAACTCTCCGTTCCCCGGCCCGCGTTGACGCGGTGGCGGGGCCGAATCTCCAGGACGCCCAATGAAGTGCGCAGGGCACAGAGTGCCAAGGCGCGGCGTTCGTTCGAGGCTACAAAGGACGGAGAGCTATGTTTGTTGTCACGAGACTCTGCCGCCGATTTCCGACGGCCGTCCTCGTCACGTCCGGGTTGTTCGGCGCGCTGCCGGCTCCCACACCCGTTAGGGGAGCCGCGCTTTGCGACTTGCCCCGTCACAAAATGATCCCCGATCCCGCCTAAGCTGCGGCCCACAATGGGAGTGCTGACATGACGCCCGATGACATCCTCGCCCTGCCGTCCATGCCGCCGGGCAACCCAAGCTATCCGCCCGGTCCCTACCGCTTCATCGACCGCGAGTACTTCGTGGTGATCTACGAAAGCGAGCCCGAGGCGATCCGCCGGGCGGTACCGGAGCCGCTCGAGCCCGACGGCAGCAATCAGGTCTTCTATGAATGGATCAACATGCCCGACAGCTCCGGCTTCGGCAGCTATCAGGAGAGCGGCGTGGTGATCCCCTGCCGCTTCGACGGCGAGGCGGTCAACTACACGGCCCAGATGTACCTCAACGACGAGCCGCCGATCAGCGCCGGCCGCGAGATCTGGGGTTTCCCCAAGCGCTGGGGCCAGCCGCACCTGCGGGTCGAGACCGACACCCTGACCGGGACGCTCGACTACGCCGGCCAGATCGTCTCCATGGGCACCATGGGCTACAAGCACGAGAGCCTCATCAAGAATCCGGCGAAGCGCAACGAGGCGCTGAAGAAGACGCAAGTCAACCTCAAGCTTCTGCCCTGCGTTTCCGGCAAGCCCCTTGTCGCGCAGCTCGTCGCCTACAACCTCACGGACATCGACGTGAAGGGCCATTGGGGCGGGCCGGCGCGGCTGCATCTGGTGCCGCACGTCAACGCGCCGGTCGCCGACTTCCCGGTGCGCCGCATCGTCGGCGGGCGCCATTTCATCGCGGACTTGACGCTGCCTTACGGCCGCGTGATCCACGACTATCTGGCCTGAGCCGCAAGCCAGCGCGCGAAAGGTCATGATTTGCGACGTTCACGACGTTTGAGGAAACCAATATGAGCAAGGGCAAGAACGCCATCGTTACGGGATCGACCAGCGGCATTGGGCTCGGCATTGCCGAGGCTTTCGCCGGCGCCGGCATGAACGTCATGCTGAACGGTTTCGGCGATGCCGCGGAGATCGAGGCGACCCGCGCCGGGCTTCAGACCAAGCACGGCGTCAAGGCGCTTTACTCCGACGCCGACATGACCGAGCCCGCGGCCATCGCCGCCATGGTCGGGGCGGCCGAGGCCGGCTTCGGCTCGGTCGATGTCGTGGTCAACAACGCCGGCATCCAGCACGTCGAGCCCATCGAGGACTTTCCGGTCGAGAAGTGGGACGCGATCCTCGCCATCAACCTGAGCTCGGCCTTCCACACGACGCGCCTGGCCATCCCCGGCATGAAGGCCCGGGGCTGGGGCCGAATCATCAATGTGGCCTCGGCTCACGGCCTGGTCGCCTCGCCCTTCAAGTCGGCTTACGTCGCCGCCAAGCACGGCGTGCTCGGCCTGACCAAGACGGTCGCGCTGGAGGTCGCCGAGGCCGGCATAACGGCGAACGCGATCTGCCCGGGCTACGTGCTGACACCGCTGGTCGAAAAGCAGATCCCCGACACCGCCAAGGCGCGCGGCATCAGCGAGGAGGCGGTCAAGCGCGACGTCCTACTCGGCGCCCAGCCGACCAAGCAGTTCGTCACCACCGAGCAGCTCGGCGCCCTCGCGGTCTTCCTGTGCAGCGATGCCGCGGCCTCGATCACCGGCACGGCGCTGCCGGTCGACGGCGGCTGG
>JAKSDN010000100.1 GCA_022360075.1 Kiloniellales bacterium
AGCTCAATCGGCGGAACCGATCGAAGCCCTCAGTTCTTTGCCGAACTCGCACGATTTTCACTAGGACTGTCCGACGCCTTTGGACGATTAGGGCGTCGTCCGCTCAGAAGACGACGCCGAAGATCTCGTAGATATTCATGAACCAGGGAGTCCAGCGATTCTGCTCGATCATGCGCTCTTCGCGCTCCCAGAAATGCAACTGCACCGCCGGCCAGCCGTAGCCGAAGTTGTAGCCGGTGACGTTGCCGTGCTCATCGAAGATGCGCGCTGAAGGATAGCGGTTGAAGCGCTCGGCGACGTCGTCCATCGCTGCGCGGGCCGTGGTTCGGAAGCGAGCGGCCTGGCGCAGCCAATCCTTTCGTTCGGGACAGTTGGTGCAGAATTCCAGGGCCTGTCGTAGGCAATAGGCGTGGAGAATTCGCTTCCAAGTCACGTTCAGCAGAACGCGGAGCTCTTCGTTGCGAATACCGGACGTTGAAGGCAGCTGCTGCAGTGCGGTCTCGAGCTTCTGCAACTCGGCTCTCCGCAACTCGGGCTCTTCCGCCAGGCGCCTTAGGAGCGTGCGCTCATGCGCGGCGCCGTGAAACACCTGCGGCAACTCATCCAGCAGCGTCGCCCCGGAAAGGATCGAGATCAACTGATTCTCTTTGAAGTGCTCGGTCTGGAAGGCGATGATCTCGCCCCAGACCTCGCTATCCTCCCCGAGCAGCTCCAGCGCCGCCATGGGCTCGCCGGCAAAACGTTTCTGCGTGAAAAGCGCCACCGACCAGTCCATCAGCCAGTAACCGAGCTCGTGCCCGGTCGTGAAGGTCATGTGACCCGCGACGCCCTGATCCGAGATGTAGTCGTAGTCGGCCGAGCGCGCCACTAGATAGTCGGTCAACAACAGGGGCACATCGATGTCCATGCCGATGAAGTAGCTCGTCTCCGGGTAGTACCACAGCGGCCGGCGCGGCCCCTCCTTGGCCATCAATTGCCGCAGGTCGGAGAAATCGCTGC
Source organism: Kiloniellales bacterium (assembly GCA_022360075.1). The sequence continues at coordinate 1,000 of JAKSDN010000100.1, forward strand.
GGCCATAAACCGGCGCGCGACGATCCTCGAGGCCGTAGAACATGACCGTGTGCGCAAAGATACCGACATCGGATTCGCCGTGCTGGGCCAGGTAGTTGAAGTTGCCGAGCTCTTTGTCCTCCTGCCCGGTCGAAACGTGGGCGGCCACGAAGAGCTGACGACCGTCGCTGCGCAAAACCCGCGACGCAGTGTTGATCCAATCCAACGTGCGCGTCGCCTTCGTGGAGGTGAACTCCGACGTACCGAGGGCCACCAGCATGTAGTCGAATTCGAAGGCTTCAAGCAGCTCGTCGAGGCGTCGCCGGAGGTTCTCCTCGGCGCCGATCCCCAGAGTGGCGCGCAGCGGCGAGATCAAGTGAAAGGCTTTTTGCTGGATGTGGGAAAACGTGACGCCCAGCCCAAAATAGATCCCGAACTCGTGGGCGAATCCAATCGCTTCCTGCAGCGGCGGGATGAGCTCGGGATAAGCCGTTCTCAGCAGACGCACCTCGACGGCGTTCTGGCCGTTTCGCGCCAGCCAGCGGATCGTGTCGCGCGCGATCTCGGCCTCTTCGCCGAAGAATCCCGGCACCCATTCGTTGGGATGGGGCGTATGCAGGTGAAAGCCGCGATAGCGCACGCGCGGTTCCCAGGCGTATGTCTTTCCGCAATGGGCGCGGGCTTCCTCGGGCTCAGGCGATATCTGGATCCGCGGGTGGGGGAACAGAAAACCCAAGCGTTGCAGGCCGTGATAAAACGTCGACGACCATTCGGGGGGAACAGCGGAGACCTCGAGCACAATGCGGTCGGCCGACAGGCAGTTCACTGTAACTCGGTTGGCGTCGGTGCTGGGCGCGGAGAGCTCGAATCCGATCCAGTCTTGCGATTTCCCGGCTTGCTCGAGGATCCGGCGAAGATCTTCCCGCACGGCCTCCTGCGAGGCCTTGCGCTGACGCGGCAGATCCCTTGCCGGGGCTGAGACGGCCCCAAGTGCGGCCAAGAAAGCTAGTCCGGCCGCCATCGACGCGGTTCGATGACTCACTAGAAACCCCTCTTGCGCTCCCGCCCGGGACGGATCGAATAACTCAGATGTCATCTTACCCCCCGGGTCTCCTTGTCGAATCAAGGCCGGGACACGCGGCGTGTATTCGTGTATTAAAGCCCCATGAGTCTGAAGACTTGCCGACCGCGCTAC
>JAKSDN010001204.1 GCA_022360075.1 Kiloniellales bacterium
AGCTCAATCGCATCTGCCACGCCGAGGTCGATCGTCGCCGTGCCGAGCGACAGCGCGGCCTCGCCTTCAAGCCCGAAGTCGGCCAGCGCGACCCGAGCTTCGGCGGACTGTCGGCCCTCGCCGTTGGCCAGACTCAGACGGAATTCGGCGCGGCCCGTGGCCGGCACGCCGGCAAGGCCGGCCCAGGGTGCCAGATCGTCGGCCCGGCCGGTCATAGCGCCAGCCACGGGGCTACCGTCGAGCGGAATGGCGAACATACCCTCGGCCCAGGCCTCCTGGGCCGAGAGCTGCAAGTCGTCGAGCCTGAGCAGCTCCTCGCTTACCGCCAGTCCGCTTACCGCCTCGATCCGCCCGCTCGGTGGTTCCAGCGTCAGCACCACCTGACCTTGTGGCCCTGTCGCCAGGCGGTCGAGCCCGATGCGCGCGGTCGCGCGGCCCAGGTCCAGCCCGGCCGCCCGCAGGCCCTCGATGCCGGCGTCGCCGGTCAGGCTCGGGTCGGCCAGCGGGCCCGAGGTCTCGCCGGTAACGGACAGCCGTCCGGTAATCTCTTGCTCGACGACCGGGCTCAGCACGGAGAGGTCCGGTAGCGCGATGTCGAAGCGGCCTTCGAGTCGCTCGAAGGCGGAATCCAGCCCGGCCGCGGCGATCACGGACAAGGCTCTGCCGTCGAGACGCAGGTCCTCGACGGACGGGCTGCCGTCCGCCGCCAAACGGAGATCGGCAAAGACGTGGGGCTGCGGGCCGAGCAGGAGGTCCGCCGCCGGCTGTCCGGTGCCCAGATCCCGGAACTCCGTGTCGAGCGCGACCGTTGCCGTGGCGCCGGCCGCTGCGGCGCGAAGGTCGAAGGCGGTCTCGGCGCTTCCCGACAGCGCGAGGCCGCTCAAGTCGGCAAAGACGGCGAGGTCGGGCAGCGTCAGGGACCCCGAGAAAGCCAGATCGCCGCTTTCGAGGGCCGCGCTGCCGCTGCCCTCCAGTCCGATCGCCGCGCCGGTCATGGTCAGAACGCTGATCGCCAAGCGGTCGCCCGGCGCGGCGAGATCGCCGTTCAGGCGCCAGTCTGCGGTGTCGCCGATCAGGGCCGGGAGCGGGTCGAGGCCGACGAAGCGAAGACCGGAAAGCGAGCCGTCGCCGGCAAGTCTGCCGGCGAGCGTGCCGCCGTCGATCGGGCTTGTCGGCTCGAAGGCCAGTGTCGCCGTTGCGGCCTCGGCCGTGATGTCCGGCGCCGACAAGCCGGCGGCTTCGATCTTGGCGCGAAGCTCCGGCTGCAGGAGCGCGCCCTCGGCGCGAAGCTCGGCGGTCAGTCCGCCCAGGCGTAGTGGTCCTATCAAGTCGTCGAACAGGCCGGGCTGCTTCATCGACAGCCGCGCGTTGGCGTCGAGCGCCAGATCGGGCAGATCGAGCCGGCCGGCCAGCGTGGCCTCCAAGGCGTCGCTTTCCAGCCGAGCCTGCGCCAATGTGACGCGGCTGTCGTCCTGCAAGCCGGCATCCGCGTTGA
>JAKSDN010000395.1 GCA_022360075.1 Kiloniellales bacterium
ATTGAGGACGCTGAGATCGGCCGCGGCCTCGATCTCGGCGATCACCACGTCCACCTCCTCCGGCGTCTCGGTCGCCAGCACGAACCACATGTTGAGCGCATGGTCGCGCGCGTAGTTGTGCGCCACTTGGTCGAAGCCATTGACGATCTTGGCCACGCGCTCGAAGTCCGCCTCGGGCACCGCCATAGCGCAGAGCGTGAGGGCGCCACCGAGCTTCTCCGCGTTCCACAGCGGTCCGAAACGGGTCAGCACGCCGCTCTCGCGCAGGCGGGCGAGGCGCTCGATCAGCTCCGTCTCGGTCAGGCCCAGCCCGGCCGCTGCGTCGGCGTAGGGCCGTGGCGAGATCGGCAGGCCGGCCTGCAGGTCATTGACAATGCGGCGATCCACGGCATCGATCATGCCGCCGCCTCCTTCGTGCCAAAGTAGCGGGCACCCCGTTGCTTGAAGCAGCGCGTGCTGAACAACACCTCACGCATCGCCTTCTCCAAGCCGCAGTCGCGGGCCGCCGCCGCGACCTGACACAGCACCTCGTCGCGGTCGGTGCCGTGGATCATGCAGAAGAGGTTGTAGGGCCAGTCCGGCAGGCGCCGCGGCCGTCGATAACAGAGCGTGACGTAAGGCAGGGCCGCGAGGCGCGCGCCCGCGGCACCGACCTCGGCCTCGGGCAGATCCCACACGACCATCGCGTTGGCCCTGTAGCCCAGGGCGCGGTGGCGCACGATGACCCCGAAGCGGCGGATCACGCCGCGATCGATCAAGCCGCGTAGGCGCGCGATCACCTCGGCTTCCGACAGGCCGATGCGCTGGCCGAGGCAGGCATAGGGCCGCGGCACCAGCGGCAGGCCGTCCTGCAGGGCAGCGATCAGGTCCAAGTCGTGTGCTTCAGTCACCCTCATGGGAGGTCGAATCCGAGATCGAGGAAGTAGGCCTCGAGCATGGGCAGGTCGAGCACGGCCAGCCCCGTCTCGGCCTCGATCTCCGCCAAGATCTGTGAGACACGCGCGCGACTGTCGGCCGTCACCACGAACCAAAGGTTGATCCGATGTGCCCGTTCGTAGTTATGGTTCACCTCGGGGTAGGCGCTGACGAGGTCCGCAACGGACTCGAGCCGAATCTGCGGCACGGCCATGGCCGCGAGTGTGCTCGCCCCCACCGCGCCGGTCCTGACCACTGCACCGAGGCGGCTGACCTTGCCGTCGTGTTGTAGCTGTCGAAGTGCATCGAGGACCGCCCCTTCTTCCACGCCGAGGCGCGCGGCGATAGCCGCGAAGGGTCGCGGGGTCAAAGGGAAATCCCGCTGGAAGTCGTTCAAGAGCGATCTGTCCAGGGCTTCCATGGCGACGCCCCCTTAGAGACCCAGGCGGTGGGCCCGGGCGGAGAAGAAGATCCCGCTGGGCTTGGCCGCAGGCAGGTTCGCGAGGCGCGAGAAGTCGCGGGTGTCGTAGACCTGCACTACGTTCTCGTCGCGCACCGAGACCCAGGCGGCTTCGCCGCGCGGCGTGAACTCCAGGTGCATCACCGCCTTGCCGGGCTCCAGCGTGCGGATCACCTCGCGCGACGGCACGTCGACCACCTGGATCACGCCATTGCGCGGATGGGCGAAGGTGACCCAAATCTGACGACCGTCGGGCCGGGCGATCGCGAAAACCGGCTGGCCCTGGAGCGCGATGCGGTCGACCTCGGTCCAGGTGTCGCGATCGACCACGAGCAGCTCGTGGCGTCCGACCGCCGGCAGAAAGGCGAAGCCGCCAGCCAGGGCCCAGCCCTCGAGGTGAGGCATCTTGTAAACCGGCAGCGGCTCTTCTCCACGGCCGTAGCCGTCGAGGATGCGGCGCACGCCGGCCTCCGGCGCCCAAAGGTCGAGCATGGCCAGGCCATCCTCGCCGAACAGCCCGGCGACATAGAAACGGCCGTCCGAGGTGATCAATCCGTCGTAGGGCTGTAAGCCGACGTCCTCGAACTTGGTGATGCGTGGCGTCTCGGGCGTCGAGAGATCGGCGATCCAGATCTCGCCGGCATCGTAGAGGCTGAAGACGAAGCGCTGGCCCGGTGAATCGACCAGACCCACCACCTTGGAGCGGGCGCCGCCGTCGCCATAGATCGCCGGAATGTCGGCCACCAGGGCCAGAGTCTCGGCGTCGAAGACCTTGACCCCGCCCGGCTCGTAGTTCGAGACCGCGATCAACCGCCCGTCCTGCGAGATCGCACCGCCAATCGAATTGCCGGCCTGAACGACGCGGGCAGCCAAACTCTGGCGCAACAGATCGATCTTGCTGAGCCCGCCATCACGTCCGAAGACATAGGCGTAGCGGCCGTCGCGCGAGTAGACGGCGGAGGCATGGCTGAGATCACCCAAGCCCTCGACCCGCGACAGGAAGCTGCGCCCCGTGGTCTCCAGGATCTGTAGGCTGCCGCTCGCCCGCTCGACCACGATGCCGAGATCGCCGGTGCCGCGCAGGCCGTCCTCGGCGACGGTCGCCGATGGCGTCAGCGCGGCAATGGCGATGGCGACCGCGGCCAAAGCTGCGTTCAGTCTCATGGGTTCGCTCCCGCTTTCAGCCGTTGCACGAGCCAGGCAGCGTCCTCGCGGGTGATCTCCGGCGCCCAGGGCGGCATGGGCGTGCCCTGACGGCCTTCCAGGATGACGTCGATCAGATCCGCGTCTTCGAATTCGGCGAGTCTCGCCGGCAAGAGAGGGGGCCCGAGTCCGCCCTTCATGGTCAGCCCGTGACAGGAGCCGCAGTCGTGCAAGAGCAGGTTGCTCAGCTCGGTCGCGCGCTCCGGCGTTACTGGGGTTGGCGGAACCTCCGCCGCAGCGGCATGCCAGCCGAACATGACGAGGGCCGTGCAGACCGCGAAACCGCTAAAGCGCTTGTGCCGGCGCATCCTCAGCATCCCAGTTCAGGTCTCCGAGATCGCCCAAGGCCGCGGCCAGGCCGGCCACGCGACCGATGACGAACAGCACCGGTCCATCGAAAGCCCGTCCGGCCACGCTCTCCGCCACCTCTGAAAGCGAAGTGAGAAAGACCCTTTGACGCGCCGTCGTGCCGTTGTTGATGACGGCGGTCGGCGTCGCCGGGTCGAGACCGTGGTCGATCAGCCGCGCGCTGATCTCCGCGATGTTCGCGAGGCCCATATAGACGACCAGCGTCGTGTCCGGGTCTGCCAGGCCCGGCCAGTCGAAGTCGAGCGCGGCGTCGGCCCGGCAGTGGCCGGTCAGGAAGCGCACGCCGCTGGCAAGCCCGCGATGGGTCAAGGGAATGCCCAGCGCCGCCGCGCAGCCCGAGGCGGCCGTGATGCCCGGCACGACCTCGAAGCGCAGGCCGGCGGCGGTCAGCGCCTCGGCCTCCTCGCTGCCGCGGCCGAAGATGAAGGGATCGCCACCCTTCAGCCGGACGACGCGGCGCCCGGCGCGGGCCAGGCGGACCATCAGCTCGTTGATCTCCGGCTGCGGCACCGGATGGTCGCGGGGCTGCTTGCCGACCGAGACCATCATGGCGCCGGCCGGCACCATCTCGAGAACCTCGGCGCCGACCAGGCGGTCATAGACCACCACGTCGGCTTCGCTCAGGACCCTTTGGGCCTTCACGGTCATCAGCTCGGGATCGCCGGGTCCGGCACCGACAAGGTGCACCACCGGCGGTTCGTCCCAGGCCGCTCTTGCTGTCGGCTTCATCAGCTCATCGCCTCCCCGAATGGCGGGCGGCCGGGGATGGCCCGGCCGCCCGGCCGGAGCGTCAGTAGACGTCGTTGCGGGTGTTGTAGACGTTGAACTTTCCGGTCGGCGTGATCAGGCGCTCGTCTTTGATCACGTGCTTCAGCGACAGGTCCTTGTCGTTGACCACGACGATCGCGGATTCCTGCTCCTTGCCGTTCCAGACCGAGAACCAGATCTCGTCGCCGGCCTGGTTGAACTCGCCCTGGACGACGCGGCGCACGCCCTCCGAGATGCCCGACCACTCGCCGATCGGCAGGACCCTGTATTCCTGGTCGAGCTTGTTGATGTCGAACACGGCGATCGAAGAAGCAAGCTCTGCCTCGGGATTGAGCGGCGTATCGACGTAGAGGTGCTGGGACTCGGGATGTGTCTTGATGAACAGCGATCCTCCGCCCTGCCCTTCGAGCGATTGCACGACCTTCCAGGCATGGTCGGGATTGCCCTCGGGATCGGTGCCGATCAGCGCAATGGTCTCATCGCCGAGATGACTGGTCGCCCAAACCGGGCCGAATTCCGGGTGCACGAAGTTCGCGCCGCGTCCCGGATGCGGCGTCGTCCCGGTCTCGATCAGCGCAACCAGGGTATTGGTCTGAGTGTCGACCACGGCCACCTTGTTGCTGGCGTTGGCCGCGACCAGGAAGTAGCGCCCTGAAGCGTCGAAGCCGCCGTCGTGCAGGAAGCGTGCGGCAGCGATGCTGGTGACCTTGAGGTTGTCCAGGTCCTCGTAATTCACCATGAGGATCTTGCCGGTCTCCTTGACGTTGACGACGAACTCCGGATGCTTGTGCGAGGCCACGATCGCGGCAACGCGGGGCTCGGGGTGGTACTCCTGGGTGTCCACCGTCATGCCGCGGGTCGAGACCACCTTGAGCGGCTCCAGGGTGTCGCCTTCCATGATCACGAACTGAGGCGGCCAGTAGGAGCCTGCGATCGCGTATCTGTCCTCCCAGCCCTCCATCTTGGAGGTCTCTACAGAGCGCGCCTCCAAGCCGACCTTGATCTCTGCGACGGTGGCCGGCGGATTCATCCAGAGATCGATCAGGTTGATCTTGGCGTCACGGCCGATCGTGAAGAGGTAGCGGCCCGACGCCGAGAGCCGTGAGATGTGCACGGCATAGCCGGTGTTGATCGTCTGGACGATCTGCTTGCTGCCACCATCGATCAGCGCGACCTGCCCGACGTCGCGCAGGGTGACCGAAAAGAGATTGTCGAGCTTGAGGTCGTTCTCCTGCTTCGTCGGACGCTGTTCGACGGGGATAAGAACCTTCCAGCTTTCGCGCATCTCCTTCATGCCGAACTCGGGCGGCTGCGGCGGATCGAGCAGCAGATAGCGCGCCATCAGCGCCACCTCGGCCTCGGAAAAATCGCCCGAAGTGCCCCAGTTGGGCATCCCGGCCGGCGAGCCGTAGGTGATGAAATCGCGCAGGTAGTCGAAGCCGAGCTCGCGCGTGAGATCGGTGGTCAGCGCCTTGCCCGTCGCGCCCTTGCGCAGGACGCCATGGCAGCCGGCGCAGCGCTCGAAATAGAGCTGCTTGGCGCGATTGAAGTCGGCGGTGGACAGAGACTGCACGCCGGGCTGGGCCCCCGGCTGTTCCATCTGCTCGTCACGCAACACATCCAAGCTGGGCTCGTACTGGCCGCCCGGCGTCGTCTTGTGCTCCTTGATGTCCGCAGGCTTCTTGTCTTGGGCGGCCACGCTTTGACCGACGAGAATCGCCAGGGAAAGAACAGCCCCCGCGAAGCCCATGCATCGAATGCTCGGCATCGCATCTTCTCCCTCATTTTGGGTTATCCCGCCATGAAGGAGAACCGGCCTGCGCCTTCGTCGCCTTGACGGTTGTCAAGACATGCGAGGGCGTACGACTTTTCGAAGTTGACTGAAGTCAAGGATGAGCGGCGGTGGCGCGCGAACCATAGGCCGATCCCTCGGCGCGACGCGGGCAAGCATGAACGGTGCTGTGACAAAGGGCGACGACCGGCCGCCGGGTGGTCCGCTCGGCAAGGGGCAGGGTCTTCGTCAAACGATTCGCGCCTTCTGTCTCTTTATGGCGTTGGCGTTGCATTCGTTTGCAGTCTCCGCCGCCACGCCGGATTGGCTGGCGCTTGTCCTTCCCGAGGGTGAGACGATCGGCGCCTTCACCGGAACGCCGAAAGCCGCTGTCGTCTCCGACAAGGGCAAGACCGTCGGCTACGTCTTCTCGACACAAGAGGTGATCGGCTCGACCGGCTATGCCGGCAAGC
>JAKSDN010001336.1 GCA_022360075.1 Kiloniellales bacterium
ACCATCCGGTTTTTCACCCCTTGTCGTAGCGTTCCAGCTTATTGCGGTTCTCCCAGTGTTCAAGGTGACCGGCTCCGCCTTCACCGCGGCACATGGAGGCTTGGCATTGGCGGGCCTCGCAGGGCGCCGCTTCCTCGCCAACGATACCGTCCGCTGCGCCACAAGCGATTCTTGCTCACAGCAGCGCTGGCGAAGGGCTCCACCGAAGTAGGACAGACGCAAGAACGAGCCTTCGGTCTTTACATCCGACTCAATGACTCGTAATAATAGAAAATCATAAAACATCAATCAACCTGAGAGGGGCGCTAGTTCTAAGCGCATCCTTCCGATGGTGAGCTTGGTGCCGTGTTCGAGGTGGCGATCGCGCAGACGACTTGTGTGGTCGCGGATTTCGGATCCGACCCCGCGGCTTTGTCGCAGGGCCGTCTGAAAGTTCGACCGGAGACCAGTCGAACACCGGCAAATCGCCGAGCTTTGTCCTGGTGATCACGATTGAAAGAAGGGGAGCGTATCGTGGCTGAGGAATATGATGACGACCTGGAAGAAGGTGGAAGTGAAGTTGAAGTCACCGGTGCCGCCCAGTCGCTCGATGATCTGACGATCGAGGACTACATGGCGCTCGCCCCGAAGGAAGGGCGCGAATCCTTCATGCTGACCCGCTTTCCGGTTGAGATGGACGAGTTCCGCAAGATGAGCGCCGAGGCGGAGGAGTTGGAGTCCGACGAGGCGGCCCTCGAAGTGGACACCCTGTCGGATGACGGCCCGGACGAGGACGCCGACCCTCTGGTGGTCGATACCGAAAGCGAGATCGACGCGCCGGAAGAAGCCCTGTTCACGGAAGAGACGGGGCCGGAGGTTCTGGCGCCGCCGATGACCGCCTCCTTCGAGGGCATCCGCGCCACGGGCTGGCAGCCGCCTGACTGCACGATAGGCGTTAGCGCGAGCGATGTCCTGCTCGCTGTCAATGTCGATCTTGCCGGCTATCGCAAGAATGGCACTCTTCGGTTTCGCTGGCCGAACATGAACACCCTGTTCCGCAACGTGCTGCCGTCCGGTGTCGGGCTTTTCGACCCGCGCATCATCTATGACCACTACGAACGCAAGTGGTGCGTCGTCGCGGCGGCGAGGGGCTCGAACCCGAACCGCTCCTACCTGATGGTGGCTGTGTCCCGGTCGTCCGACCCACGCGGCAGCTATTGGGTGTACCGGCTGGACGCGACGCGCAATGGGAACAGGCCGACGAACAACTGGGCCGACTATCCGATGCTCGGCTTCGACACGCAGTGCTTCTACATCGTATCCAACATGTTCAGGTTTGGCGGCGGGTTCCAGTACTGCAAGCTGCGGATTCTCCTGAAGTCGCAGCTCTACGGCGGCCAGCCCGTGACCTGGTACGACTTCTGGAACCTGAAGAACCCGGGCGGGGGCACCGCCTTCACCATCCAGCCCTGCACGCATTTTCGCGGGAAGGGCGGCAACCCGCCAGCCTACATGGTCAACGCGATTTGGCCGCGCGGCAACAGCTTGACCCTCTGGACGATCACGAATCCGGCGGGGTATTGGCGTGGCAGCCGGCCGCGGCTGAGCAAGAACAAGGTCAGTTGCCGTAGCTACGACCTGCCGCCGGATGCGCTGCAGCGTGGCAGCTCGACCAAGATCGAGACGAACGACTCGCGCCTGCTGAACGCGATGTACCAATTCGTCGGCGGCACGCGCCGCGTCTGGACCTGCCAGACCAGCCGCATCTCATGGAGTGGTGATTCGGCGGCCCGATCCTGCGTTCAGTGGTACGAGATCGACGTGGGCAACAAGAGGGTCTTTCAGCAGAATCGCTATGGTGCCAGCGGGAAGTACTACTTCTTCCCGGCCATCCATACCGATCTCAGGCGCAACGCCTATGTGGTCTTCGGCCGCTCCAGCGCCAGCGCCTACGCCTCGTTGCGACGGACCGGAAGACGTGTCAGCGATCCCAGGAACGATCTGCAGAACAGCGCCCTGGTGAAGGCTGGCGAGAGCCCCTACACCGGCGGTCGCTGGGGCGACTACTTCGGTATCTGCCGGGACGGTGGTGACGCTCGCCGTGTCTGGGGCTACGGCCAGTATGCCGAGTCCGGTGGCCGCTGGGGCACCTGGGTTTGCTCCATGAAGTTCTGATCGCGCCGCCCGGCGGCCCGACGAGCAGCCGCTGCGGTCGTGTCGTGACGTTGTAAAACGCTGTTCTCGAAAGGTCCGTTCTATGTATACCCTGACCCGATTGTTGACCGTAAGGGAGTTCCTGCTCCAGCAGGCGCCGACGCTGGTCGTCTCGCTCGCGCTTGCCGAAGTTTTCTATAAGTTCGGCAGCTTTCTGCTGGAGGCCGTCGCTTTCCTCGTGACTTGGTACGTTCTCGATGCGGCGCGGCAGTTCATCACCGACAGCATGCAACGCAAGTGAGCGCGCGCCGCGTCTGCTGAAATCACGGCTGTTCACGCCTATATCCTTCGTGGGCCTGCTGATCCTGGCGGGCCCACCCGCCTTGGAGGCGCGCGCCGAACAAGGCTCAGCGAATGACGAGGGCACGATGATTCAGCACAAGGACGAACACGAAGGCGCGGGGAAGGAGGCGACCAAACCCGTGGACCGGAGCACGGCGGAGGAGAAGGAAGCGCCGATGAGCGGCGGCCAGAAGACCGTCCCGAGCCCCGGCACGCCTGTTTCTCCAGAAGAAATGGAACGCCTGAAGCGCGAGGCGGAAAAGCCCGAACAGGGCGAGTGAGCCGATGCGCGAAGGCCGCTGCCGTCTCGCCGTCGAGGTCTCCAAACCGCAAGCTTGCTTTTCCAACGGCTTGAGCCCGACGCCCCCGGCGACGGCCGGATCATTCGGACGATAGCTCTC
>JAKSDN010000267.1 GCA_022360075.1 Kiloniellales bacterium
ATGCCGTCGGGCCACGGCGCGGTCGCGAATGGCTGGTATTTCCACGATCTCTCCGAGGTCTGGCTGTGGCGGCAGTCGAATCGGCTGGTTGCCGGCGAGAAGATCTGGGAGGCCGGCAAGCGGCGTGACAGCGACTTCACCTGCGCCAAGATGTTCTGGTGGTACAACATGTATTCGACGGCCGACTGGAGCGCGACGCCGCGCCCCATGTATCCGGCCGACGGGCGTAAGATCCCGGACCACTATGCCCATCCCTCGGACCTGCGCGACGAGCTCAACGCCAAGCTCGGCATGTTTCCGCTGTTCAAGTTCTGGGGGCCGATGGCCGATATCACCTCGAGCGATTGGATCGCCAAGGCGACGCTTCACGTCATGGCGACGCGCCAGCCGACGCTGGCGCTCTGCTATCTGCCGCACCTCGACTACAACCTGCAGCGCCTCGGCCCCGACCTCGGCCAGCCGCGCCTGGCCAAGGACCTCGAAGAGATCGACGCGCTTTGCGGCGAGTTGATCGAGGCGGCCGAGCGCGAGGGCCGGGAGGTGGTCATCGTCTCGGAGTACGGCATCACGCCGGTCACCGACGCCGTCCACATCAACCGCGCCCTGCGCGAGGCTGGGCTGATCCAGGTGCGCGTCGAGATGGGCCGCGAGCTGCTCGACGCCGGTGCCTCGGCCGCCTTCGCGCTCGCCGACCATCAGCTCGCTCACGTCTATGTCCAGGCGCCCGAGCGACTCGCCGAGGTCAAGGCGCTGATCGAGGGCCTGGACGGCGTCGAGAGCGTGCTCGACGAGGAGGGCAAGCGCGCGGCCGGGCTCGACCACGCGCGCGCGGGCGAGCTGGTGGCCGTGTCCAAGGCCGACCGCTGGTTCAGCTACTACTACTGGCTCGACGATGCGCGCGCGCCCGACTTCGCGCGCACGGTCGATATCCACCGCAAGCCCGGCTACGACCCGGTCGAGCTGTTCCTCGACTCGGCGTTGCCGGCGCCCAAGCTGAAGGTCGCCTGGCGCCTGGCCCAGCGCAAGCTCGGCTTCCGCAGCCTGCTCGACGTGATCTCGCTCAAGGACACCCAGCTCGTGAAAGGCTCGCACGGCCGGCCGACCGACGACCCCGACGACGGCCCGCTGGTGATCTCCTCACGGCCCAACCTGTTGCCCGAGGGTCCGGTCGCCGCGACGGCTTTCAAGGAGCTGGTGCTCGATCACGTCTTCACGTAGCGGCCTTGCGCGCGCGGCCCTTTTGGATTTCGTAGATCGAGCCGGCCTGCGCCGGCTGGGGCAGGGGAATGCGCACCGGCACCGGCTCGAGCCGCGGCGTGATCGTGGGTTCGCCGCAGAGCATGCGGGCGTTATAGTCATCGAGGTCGTCGAAGCGGGTCATCGAGCCCATGATCGGAAAGGCGTCGGCGGCCATCATCTCGTAGAACAGCAGCCGGCGGTCGCGCTCGGAGGTGTTGAGCGCCGAGCCGTGGACCACGCGCCCATGGTGGATCGAGATCGAGCCTGCGGGCCCCGTGAGGCACACCGCGTCCTTCAGGTCGAGGCCGGCGGCTTCCAGGTCGATCGCGCCCGCGAAGACGCCCTGGGCGTGGTGGTCGTGAACGGGCCCCTCGTGTGAGCCGGGGAAGACCATCAGGGGCCCGTTTTCCTCGGCCATGTCGTCGATGATCACGCCGACAGCCAGCACGTCGTCGTTGCTGTGGGGATAGAAGGCGAAGTCCTGGTGCCACTCGATCGCCGCACCGTACTGCGCCGACTTCATGTTGAGCTTGGTCGTGTGCAGCCGGAGGTTCGGCCCGATCAGATCGCGCACGGGGGCCAGGATCCAGTCCGAGCGCATCAGCGCGTCGACGACCGTCGATTGGGTATGCGGCAGCTTGATGCGGCGTACCCGCGGCGCGTCCGGCCGGTGGCTGTCCTCTAGGTCCAGCCGATCGTCCGACTGCGTCATGCCG
>JAKSDN010000427.1 GCA_022360075.1 Kiloniellales bacterium
CGGCGGCTGGCAAGGGAACGCGCTCTGTGCTTGTCATTGCGAACGGAGCGAAGCAAACCAGTCGGCTGCCATCCCACCGATTCCTCTGGATTTCCGCGCCGGCTGACGCCGGCTCGCATTGACGGCAAGCGCTGCGGTTAACCTCGCCGCATCCCACTAACGCGGCGCGAAGGCGCCTTCGTCGAGCTTCTCCCGGAGCCGGCGGACCAGGCCGTCGATGCCGTCTTTGCGCACGACCGAGCTGTATTCCTGGCGCAGCGTGATGGCCAGGCTGACGCCCTCGCCGGTCACGTCGAGGATGCGGTAGCTCGTGTCCTGCTCCTTGATCCGCCACTCGACCTTGGCGGGCGGGCCGCTCGGCCGGTCGATCTTGGAGACCACGAAGAAGTGGCGCGGGTTGTTCGGGTCGCGGCGCACCCGCTCGACCACGAAGTTGTCGACCGAGTAGTCGCCGAACAGCGGCAGGAAACGCTGCACGACGTAGTCTTCGAAGACCTTCTGAAAGGCCGTCTTCTGCTCGGCGGTGGCGCGGCGCCAATGCACGCCGAGTACGAAGCGGCTGATCGCCGCGACATCGAAACTCTCTTTGAAGAGCGCGCGGAAACGCCGCTCGCGCTCGGCCTCGTCAATGCCGCTTTCGGCGAGCTCCATCGTGGCGCGCTCGCCAACGGCGATCAGAAAGGCGCCGGCGTCCTCCGGCGGCTCGGCCTTCGCATCTTGTGCTGAAGCGGCTTGGACCGAAGTGCCCTGAGACAGGAGCGACAGGCCGAAGCCGGCGGCAAGGGCGAGGGCGAGGAGCCCGCGCCGCTTCACGAGGCCTCTATTCGGCGGCGGCGCCTTCCTCTTCGGCGGCCCACTCGTCGAATATGCTGAACTGATTTTCTCCTGGGTCATCTCCGGAAAGCCCCGGCCCTACGTCATCGGAGGGTTCACCGTTGTTGATCTCATCCACGCGCCGTTGCAGGTAAACCGAGCGAATGCGCGCGTAGAAGTCCACCGAATCGCGGCGCAGCTCTTCGAGCGTCTCGATGTTGCGGGACCGGAAATCGATCCCTTGGACGAAGCGCCGCGTCAGGAGGACCTCGTCATCGACCAAATAGGTTAAGGGATCGATAAAAGAGTCGACGATCAGCCCGACGGCATCGCGCCCGCTCGAGGGACCCAGGATCGGCACCACGAGGTAGGGATAGGCGCCCACGCCCCAGACGCCCAGCGTCTGCCCGAAGTCCTCGTCGTGGTAAGGATAGCCGAACTCGTCGGCGGCATCCCACAGGCCGCCGACACCCGCTGTGGTGTTGATCGCGAAGCGCGTCAGCGTCGTCCCGGCGCGATCGAAGCTGCCTTGCAGCAAGTCATTGGCAAGGATCACGGGCGTCGAGATGTTGCGCAGGAAGCTGCGCACCGAGTCGCGGATGAACTGCGGCAGCAGCACGCGGTAGGTCGCCGCCAACGGCCGGAACAGCACCGTGTCCAGCATGTCGTTGAAGGCGAAGATAAAACGGTTCAAGCCTTCCAGCGGGTCGATGTCGACGTCGACGTCGGAAAAGGCCTCGTCGCTCTGCGCAAGCTGTTCGGGCCCGGACCCGTTGTTGCTCGCACAGCCCACCATCAGCGTCGCTGCAAAGATGACAGCGAGCAGTTTCCGAGCAAGATCCCTCAAACCTATCCCGTCCATCTCGATTCCCGGTCATATGGCCGTTGTGGATATGGTCGCGGTCGAAACGGCAGCGGAGCCCTGAGCCAATCGCAAGCCTTTACCCTAGGCACGATCAGGCCTCTCGCTCCTTGGTAGATCCCCCCGATCCGCCGAACTGAAACCGTTCACCCGACCTTTGCCCCCAAAAGACCCGATCGTCTGAATGCGAAGCCTGACGCCAGATCGTTTAGATTCAGTAATGCCCCTATTGTCGGCGAACAACAAGACAGCATGTCAATGAGGTATCATATCTCGTTTCCCCTCGCCAACAGGCAAGACCCTAGCAGATGTCGCCAAATCGCACCACTGTGGCATTAATGCCATAAGCGCGAGATCATCCACCGGGCGTGCCCCCGTCGCCGGCGAGCGCGGCTCGGCGTGCCAGGAGACGGCGGTAGATCGGCAGCAGCATGGCCGGCAGCATGTACATCGGGATCTGAGCGATCGCGAAGAACAGCACGATGTCGAAGCCGGCATCGGGCGGCAGGGCGGCGAGGAGCAGCCCCATGTTGCAGTTTCCCGAGAGAATCCCGACCGTTAAGGCGCGCCTCAGGCCGAGCCAGAAGAAAGCGAGGCTGCCGGCGAGCTGCAGCAGCGGGTTGGCCAGGAAGGCCGCCGCCAGCCAGAGCGCGACGGTGCCGGGGCGCGTCAGCAGCGTGTCGGTGACCCCGTCCATGATCGAGATCGCGAAAACCAGCAGCACGAGCATGATCAGGCCGTCGAGATGGGCGGCCCGCGACTCCAGCCAAGCGAGCCCGAGCAGTCGGCGCAGCAGGCCGGCGCCGAGGAAGGCGCCGACGACGATGACTCCGAGTCGCAGCATCAGCTCGGCAACGCCGATCTCGAGCTCCAGCCCGAGCAGGGCGAGTGCGAGCGGCGGCACGCTCAAGGGCGCGAGCAGGGTGCAGATCAGGCCGGTGACCACGGCCAGCGCCGAGTCCAGCCCCAGCAGCAGGGCGATCGAGGTCGCGGCCAGGATCGGCGGCGCCGCGGCCATGAGCACGACGGCCGTGGCCAGTGCCTCCGGCGTCGGCGTCAGGCGGATGGCGAGCCAGGTGAGCAGGGGCGCGAGGATCATCAGCCAGAGCGTGAGCAGGCCGACCAGGGCCGGCTTGCGGGCGAAGTCGGCCATGGCGCGCCAATCGACGCGCAGCAGTGTGGCGAGCAGAAGCACGAAGACCGCCGGCGCGAGCAGCGGGCGGAGCAGGGAGGCCAGGCCCGGCAGCAGCAGGCCGATGAAGACCCCGCCGAACAACACGTAGACGCCGTGTCCGCCCAAAAAAGCCAACAGGCGTCCCATGCGGCAGCCCCCTTTGACCAGATGCCCTTGCCGTGGTTGTCGCCGGAACCGGCAGCGGCCCGCGGGGCCCGCGCTTTTCGGCGCGGCTGCGGGCGGCTGGACGCTAGCGCATTTTCGCCCGCATCGGAACCGATCCGCATTTTCCCTTTTTCTCCCGCGCCACACCGCGCTAGCGCCTTTGCCAGGCCCGGCCGATGGACTAGTCTGGCCATCCTTCTGGAAGGGGCGGGGAGCGCGAGTGCTGGAGCGTAGAACGGATCACGGTCTGCTGGATCGCCATCGCGAGGCCGTCAGGCCGGAGTGGATCGACTACAACGGCCACATGAACGTGGCCTATTATCTGCTGACCTTCGATCACGCGACCGACGTCTTCTTCGAGGAGATCGGCTTGGACGCCGACTATCGCGCCCGCACGGGCGGCTCGAGCTTCGCGATCGAGACCCACATCACCTACCAGCGCGAAGTCGCCGAAGGCGACCACCTGCGCTTCACCACCCAGCTCATCGACTACGACAAAAAGCGCATGCACTACTTCCACCGGATGTATCACGAGGCCGAGGACTATCTCGCTGCGACCTGCGAGTGCCTTTCGCTGCACATCGACTTGAACCAGCGGCGCGTGGTCGAGTTCCCGACCGAGATCGCCGACCGGCTGGCCGCTTTCGCCGAAATCCAGCAAGGGCTGCCGATCCCGGAGGAAGTGGGCCGCTCGATCCGCCTTGCGTCCAAGAAAACGGGCCAGCGGGGCGCGCTAGCCGAGACCGGCGCGTAACGGTTGGCCGAATCCCGAGAATTCGCGTTGCTCCACCGCTCAGGATCGCCAAAGTAAGGGCATGATCGACCTGCGTCCTCTTCTCACATCACTGCTGACGGTTCTCCCGGCTCTACCGGCTCTTTTCGCAAGCCCGGATAGCGCGCTTGCGGCTTGCACGGATCCGCCCGGGCCGGGCGTGAACTGGCAGCGCTGCAACTTCGACGGTTTGGACCTGACCGGTCTCGACCTCACGGGCGCGCGCTTGCGCGACGGCAGCTTCTTTCGCACCGATTTGACCGGCTCCCAGATGGCCGAGACAGAGTCGCTGCGCGCCAAGTTCGTCAACACGATCCTGGTCGATACCGTCTTCGACAAGGCCAAGCTGTTCCAGGCCGATCTCACCAAGGCCGATCTCAGCAACGCGTCGCTAGTCGGCGCCGATCTGCGCCAGGCCCGGCTGTTCCGGGCCGTGCTGCGCGGCGCCGACCTGACCGGTGCGCAGCTCAAGGGCGCCGACCTGACCCGGGCCGATCTGTCGGGCGCCACCTGGTCGGACGGCAAGCGGGTCTGCGCCGAGGGCTCGGTCGGACGCTGCAACTGAGCCCGGCGAGGGCCCGCATCCTCCCCTCCAAGCCTCGGAAAAGACGAGGCTTTCGTCTCCGGAAGGTTCGGCGTTAAATGGCCGCGGGACGAGGACGCGCGCGCCATGGCCGAACAGGAGGTCAAGCAAGGGACCAAGCCGAGGCCTGAGCCTAGCGGTTCGGCCAAGCGGCTGCTGGGATGGATCAAGCGCTTCGGGCGCAACGAGCAGGTCGTTCTCTCCACAATGGCGCTGGTCGTGGGGATCGCCGCCGGCCTGGCGGCGATCGGTTTTCGCACCGGCATCGATGTCGTGCAGTCGCTGTTCTACGGCGTCGGCGGCGAGCGGCTGGCGACCGTGGCCGGCTGGCTGCCCTGGTGGCAGGTGATCCTCGCGCCGACCGTTGGCGGCCTCGTGGTCGGCCTGCTGGTTTATGTCGGCATGCCGGGGCGGCGGCCGCACGGCGTGGCCGACGTCATCGAGGCCAATGCGCTGCACGGCGGGCGTATGTCCCTGACCACCGGCCTGCGCGCGGCCGTCGTCTCGGCGCTGTCGCTCGGCTGCGGCGCCTCGGCCGGGCGCGAGGGGCCGGTCGTGCATCTCGGCGCGAGCCTCGGCTCCTGGGTCGCCAAGCGGCTGCATCTCGGCCGGCGCCTGTCGCGCACGCTTCTGGGCTGCGGCGTGGCGGCCGGCGTGGCGGCCTCCTTCAACGCGCCGATCGCCGGGGCCTTCTTCGCCCTGGAGGTGGTGATCGGCCACTACGCGCTCTCGGCCTTTGCGCCGATCGTCATCGCCGCGGTCACCGGCACGATCGTCAGCCGCATGCACTACGGCGACTATCCCGCCTTCATCCTGACCGGCGATTGGGCGATCGCCTCGCTTTGGGAGTTCCCCGCCTTCGCCTTGCTCGGCGTGGTGAGCGCCGTGGCCGCGATCGTCTTCATGCGCTCCGTCATCTTCACCGAGGACATCATCAAGCGGATCCCGGCGCCGCCCTGGAGCTGGCCAGCGGCCGGTGGCCTCTTGGTCGGGGTGATCGCCGTCGCTTTCCCGGAGGTCCTGGGAGTCGGCTACGAGGCGACCGACGCCGCCCTGCAGGAGCTATACGACCTGGAGGTGCTCCTGGTGCTGATCGTCGCCAAGACCGCGGCGACCGCGATCACGCTCGCCTGCCGCTTCGGCGGCGGGGTCTTCTCGCCCTCGCTGTTCATCGGCGCCATGGTCGGCGGCGCCTTCGGTCTGATCGCGACCTCGGCCTTCCCCCACCTTTCCTCCGGCCACGGCGCCTACACCCTGATCGGCATGGGCGCGGTGGCCGGCGCGGTGCTGGGCGCGCCGATTTCCACCATCCTGATGATCTTCGAGCTGACCACCGACTACCGCCTGACCATCGCGGTGATGATCGCCACCGCCATTGCCAGCCTGATCACCCAGCAGGTCTTCGGCCGCTCCTTCTTCACCTGGCAGCTCGAGCGGCGCGGCATCCGGGTCAAGGGCGGCCAGGACATCGGCCTGCTACGCACGATCAAGGTCGGTGCCGTCATGGACAACCGCTACGAGACCATCGCGCCGGAGGCGCCGATCACCCAGGTGCGCGAGCGCCTGCAAGAAGCGCCCTGGGGCGAGCTTTTCGTGGTTGACGCGGATCGCCGGCTCACCGGCACCATCACTTTCTCCGATCTGCACGAGGCCGCCTTCGACACCAGCCACGACGACGAACTCCAGGCTCAGAGCGTGGCCCGCGAGCATCCGACGGTGCTGCACATCGACGACGACCTGGAGCGGGCTGTGAAGGTCTACGGCGCCTCGGGCGAGCCGCATCTGCCGGTGGTCGACGGCAACGGCCAGATGCGCCTGTTGGGCATCGCCCACGAGCACGAGGTCTTCCTCGCCTACCACCGCGCGCTCGACCAGACCCGCGCCGAGGAGCGCGGCGAGCTTTAGGAGGCGTTGCGCGCGGGCAGCGGTGGCTCGGCCGTTTCTGCGATGGCCAGCAGAGCGGCTCCGGCTGCCGCCGGCTCCGCGGCGGCGGCGCCGAGCGTGCGACGTCCAATCGGCGCCAGCCGCAACAGCGATAGCTCGCCGTCCCGAGCGTCGACCAGGCATCCCGTCAGCTCGCAGGCTGGAGAGGCGAGCCAGGCAACGGCACCCGTGACCCGCTCGGGTCGAAGCCGGTCGGGCGGCACCTCGCCGCGGTAGATCCGGGTCTTGGCGACCGGCGCGATGACGTTGGTCAGGATGTTCGGATGGCCGGCCCCCTGGGCGAGCGCCATGGCCAGGCCGAACTGTGCGCCCTTGCCGTGGCTGTAGAGCACCAGTTCGTCGGCGCCCTTGTGTGGCCCCAGCGCCCAGCCCGAGGAG
>JAKSDN010000527.1 GCA_022360075.1 Kiloniellales bacterium
CCCAGCTCACCCGGGCGATGGCCGAGGCCTGGTCGCGCGACGGCATCGTCGCCAACGCGATCGCGCCCGGCTTCTTCGAGACCGAGCTGACGCAAGCCGTCTACGCCGACCCGGCGCTGGTCGCGCAGAACGCGGCGAAGACCGCGATTGGCCGCAACGGCGCGCTTTCCGACCTCGACGGCCCGACCGTCTTCCTCGCCTCCCGGGCCGCGGCCTACGTCACCGGCCAGGTCCTGGCCGTCGACGGCGGCTTCACGGCGAAATAGGATCCGCACGCGCGATGAGAGCCTTGGTCTACACCGGCCCCCAGGCCATCGAGTTTCAAGAGGCTCCGGAGCCCACACCCGGCGCGTCCGAGGTGCTGATCCAGGTCGAGGCCGTCGGCATCTGCGGCTCCGACATGCACACCTATCTCGGCCACGACGCGCGCCGCCCGCCGCCGCTGATCCTCGGCCACGAGGCGAGCGGCCGGGCGCTGACCGGGCGCTACCAGGGCCGGCGCGTGGTGGTGAACCCCCTGGTGAGCTGCGGGACCTGCGACTTCTGTCTGGGCGGGCGCGCCAACGTCTGCCGGACGCGCCAGATCATCTCGATCCCGCCGCGCCAGGGCGCCTTCGCCGAGCAGGTCGCGGTGCCGGAGCGCAACGTCCTGCCTGTGCCCGAGGGCGTGAGCGCGGCGGCGGCGGCTCTGACCGAGCCGATCGCGACCTCGCTGCACGCGATCGACGTGGCCGAGCGGGCGCTCTGGCGACCCCTGGGCGAGGCCCGGCAGGTCCTGGTGCTGGGCGGCGGCGCCATCGGTCTCGCCGCAGCGCTGATCCTGCGGGCTCGCGGCGTGCGCGAGGTCTGGGTCGGCGACACCAACCCCAAGCGGCGCCAGACCGTCGAGCGGGCCGGCGCCTTCCGGGTCTACGACCCGGCCGCCGAGACGCCGCCCGAGGATGCCTTCGCGCTGGTGGTCGACGCGGTCGGCGGCCGGCGCACGCGCGAGGCCGGCTCGGCCGCCGTGATGCCCGGCGGCGTCCTGGTGCACATCGGCCTCATGGATGCCGACGACGGCCTGGACATCCGCAAATTCACGTTGCAGGAAGTGGCCTTCATCGGCACTTACACTTATACCATGGTGGACTTCCGCGCGACGCTCGATGCCATCCACGCGGGGCAGCTCGGCGCCCTGGACTGGATCGAGCAGCGCGCGCTCGAGGAAGGCCCCGCCGCCTTTCGAGACCTGCTCGACGGCCGGACATCGGCCGCCAAGGTGATCTTGACACCCTGAGGGCCGCGGAAGCTTCGGTTTTCGCGGCGATCGCAAGCCGAGGGACCGGCGTCCGCCGGCCCCTTACAGTTGATACGAGGAGAAGAAGGCATGGGGGTACCGCACTTTCTGGTACATGATGCGGAGGACACGGTCGGCGTGATCGTCGTCGAGGACGTGGCCGCCGGTCAGGAGCTCACGGGCCTGGTGATGGAGGGCAACACGACGGTCACCCTGACCGCCAAGGACGCCATCCCGCTCGGCCACAAGATCGCCATCGACGCGATCAGCGCGGGCGACACAATCCTGAAGTACGGGCACGACATCGGCAAAGCCGTCGCCGACATCGAGGGCGGCGGGCACGTCCACGTGCAAAACGTCAAGACCAAGAGGTGGTGATCATGGGCAGTCAGAACTTCCACGGATACCGTCGCGAGGACGGCCGCGTCGGCATTCGCAACCACGTCGTGATCCTGCCGCTCGACGATCTTTCCAACGCGGCCTGCGAGGCCGTCGCCAACAACATCAAGGGTACGCTCGCCCTGCCCCACGCCTACGGGCGCCTGCAGTTCGGCGAGGACCTGGAGCTGCACTTCCGCACCCTCATTGGCACCGGCAGCAATCCCAACGTCGCCGCCGTGGTGGTGATCGGCATCGAGCCGGGCTGGACCGGCCGGGTGGTCGAGGGCATCGCCAAGACCGGCAAGCCGGTCGAGGGATTCGCGATCGAGCGCAACGGCGATCTCGCCACCATCGCCGCCGCCTCGCGCAAGGCCCAGGAGTTCGTGCAGTACGCCACCGAGCTGCAGCGCGAGGACTGCAGCCTGTCGGACCTCTGGGTCTCGACCAAGTGCGGCGAGTCCGACACGACTTCGGGTCTGGCCTCCTGCCCGACGGTCGGCAACCTGATCGACAAGTTCGACCCGCACGGCGTGACCAGCTGCTTCGGCGAGACCTCGGAGCTGACCGGCGCCGAGCAGGTCTGCGCGCAGCGCGCCAAGACGCCGGAGATCGGCCAGAAGTTCCTCGACACCTGGCAGGCCTACATGGATGAGG
>JAKSDN010000125.1 GCA_022360075.1 Kiloniellales bacterium
GCCGCGGCCAGAAGCATGCGGACCAGCGAAGCGATGCTTCGGCGATCGATGACCGCCACGGCAAGAAACATGATCGCCGCCGCGACCCAGGCCGCCTGGGAGGAGGCCAAGACCAGGGCGACCACGAGGATGCCGCCGCAAGGCACCCAGAAACCCGGGCTTTCCTTGCGGTGCAGGGCCAAGACGATGGAGAGGCCGGCCAGGAGAAGGAAGGCGTAGGCGCTGGCGCTCTGCGAGAAACCTTCGAAGGGATAGGGATGGCTCCGGCTCGTAATCTGGGGGTAAGCCGCGGCGATCAGCGCCGCCAAGAGCTCCAAGGCCGCCACCACGGCGAGGGCGGCCGCGAACCCCTTCAACAAGAATTCCGGACCGGCCTTGCCCAGCCTCGCCACGAAAAGGGCGCCGGTCGCCATGAAGGCCAGCAGGACGAACCAGCCGACGAAACGATTCCGCACGCCCCAGCTCGAATAGCCGAAGTCCAGATAGCCGTGCAGGGCCGAAAAGGTAAGGATAGCGCTGAAAACGAGAAGCGCGGCATTGATTTGCGGCACGCGCCAGTGCGGCAGCCGGCGCTGCTCGAACCAGTAGGCAACGAACAGCATGCTGCCGAGAACCGCCAGGGGATCGGCCAGATTGAAGTTGATCACGGAGTCTAGGACGCTCAGGTGCAGCCCGAAGATGACGGCGAAGGAGGCCAGGACGGGTGTCAGGAGACTGAGCCAAAGGGGGTAGTTCGGCCGCACGGCCCCGGCACCGAGCTCGCGCTCGCTCCTCGCCGAGACCGGTTTTCGTGTCATCGACAGGGCGGCGACGGCCAGTTGAATGACCAGCGAGCCGACACCGATCGCAGCGCCGATGGCGATCCCCTCGATCGTGCTGAGGCCGACCAACGAAAGCGCGATGCCGGCGGAGATCTCCCGAACGCCCCAGCCACCGAAGCTGACCGGCAGACTCGCCGCGAACATCACCACAAGGCAGGCGGCGATCAGCTCGCCGGTCAAAGGTGCGCCTAGGCCCACCGTCAGAGCCACGTAGGCGGCGAGCATCGCCAGATGCACGAGGACGGACAGACCCCCGATGATCAAAAGGTCTTCGCCGACCGTGCGCGAGAAAAGGCCCCGGGCCGCATGGGGCAGAAAGCCGCGGTAGACCGTCCCAAGCGCCACGCCGGCAACGATCAGAAAGCACACCAGCACGCGGAAGAAGTAGCTCGGATCGAGCTGTTCCATGCCGGTCAGGCGGCCGAACAGGAAGAGCGCCGCGAAGACCGCCGCCGTGGCCAGGACCAAGGCGGCGATAATCCGCTCGATCAGCGACAGACTAATCGTCGCGCTGGCCGAAATGCCGCTGCCGTGCAGCACCGCGGCCCGCCCCGCGGCCTGGCCCAGGAAGGCGAAGAGGAACTGCGAGGCCAGAGCCGCCGCCGCATTGGCCCGCATGGCCATGACCAGGCCAATCCTGGTGCCGTGGCGGTTCGCAATGGTCTCGAAACGGACGCCGGCCAGAAAGACGTTCGTCAGCAGCGCGCAGACGAAAGCGGCGAGGCTCGCCACGGAGAACTCGGGAATGTCGATGCGGTCGGACGAGGAGAACGCGAGGAAAGCCGCGCCGATGAGGAACAGAATCGATACGACGATCCTAGCGGCGCGTCCGAGATCGAAGCTTCGTCCCATAGTCTCGTCGCACCTGCCGTGTCCGATTCGCCCACAGCCCCGAGCGGCGCCTCGTCGGCGCTGTCGAGGCCTTAGCTAAACCGGGCCGGGACCCTGTCTAGAGCGTCTTTGCGTGTCTCGTCTAGAAGGCCGTCCCCCGAAACGGCCAGAGTCGGCCGGCGGGCGTCTTCCTTCAACCTTTCAGGTTCGCCGCGAAGAAATCCAACGTCCGCTGCCAAGCCAGCTTCGCGTCGGCCTCGTCGTAACGCGCGCTGGTCGGATTGGCGAAGGCATGCTTGGCATCGTACCAGTGGGCGTCAAGTGGCTTGCCCGCCGCTTTCATGGCGGCCTCGAATCCGCTCACCATGTCCTGGTTGATCCAGGTGTCCTCGATGGCGAAGTGGCCGAGCACCGGGCCGCGCAGTTGCTTGAGGTCCTCGGCCGTGCGCGTGACCTGGCCGTAGTAGACGACGGTGGCGTCGACCGGCGCGGCGATCGAGGCGTTCAGGGACCAGCCACCGCCGAAGCACCAGCCGACCGTGCCCAGCTTGTCGGTGGTCTTGTCGTGATCGCGCAGCCAGGCGACCCAGGATTCCAGCGTGTCGGTCGCCTCGGCGCGGTCGACGGCCTGCATCAGGGCGCGGGCACCGTCGGGCGTGGTGCTGGACTGCCCGTCGTAGAGATCGACCGCCAAAGCCACGTAGCCCTCCTTGGCGAGCTCGGCGGCGACGGACTTGATCTGATCGTTCAGGCCCCACCATTCGTGGACGAGCAGCACCGACGGCGCCGGCGTGGACTGCGGCAGAGCGAGGGCCGCCGTCACGTTCTTGCCGCCTTTGGTGGTCAGGCTGACCTCCTCCAAGCCAGCCGCGGCCGCGGCGGCCAGGCGGGGGTCGGCCAGAACGGCGGCGAGCGGCACACCGACGAGACCGGTGAGGACATGGCGACGAGCAAGCTGCGGCATGACGGATCTCCCTGGTGGGTTTCATACATGTTGCAAGTCAGACATAGGATGGCGCGGAAGCCGATCCAACACAAAGGGAGCTCGCACAGTCTTGACCGCCTTCAAGCAGATTTCACGCAACTGGGCTAAGACTGTGCCCATGAAAAAGCTCTGCCTCGCCTTCACGCTGACGCTCGCGGTGCTCGACGGCGCCGCGGCCGCCGAGCCCGAGCCGGTGGAGGTCTCCAGCGTCGCCCGGCGTCTCGACGCCGAGCGCCCGGCGCTGCGCGACGTCGATCGGCTGCGCAGCCGCGGACTGCTCGAGCTGAGCGCCGGCGATTGGCGCTTCGGCGGCCTGTCCGGTCTCGACATCTCCGCCGACGGCGCGCGCCTGACTGCGGTGACCGACCAGGGCAACTGGTTCACAGCGCGCCTGCTCTACGACGAGCACGGCGATCTGAGCGGCTTGACCGAGACGGCCCTGGCGCCGCTGAGGGACCCGGACGGCGACCGCCTGACCAGCAAGTTCTCCCAGGACGCCGAATCTTTGGCCCCTTTGCCGGAGGGCGGCTTGCTGGTCGCCTTCGAGCATCAGCACCGCCTTTGGGGCTACGGCGCCAACGGCCTGCCCGCCTTCGGCGCGGCGACGCCCTTTCCCATCCCCGGGAGCGTCGCACGGCTACCGCGCAACGACGGCATCGAGACCGTCGCGACGCTGCCCGACGGCCGGCTGCTGATAATCGCCTCGCACGCCGACGGCGCGCCGGCCTATCCCGCCCACCTCTGGCAGGATGGCCGCTGGCATTCCCTGGCCTACAGCCGGGATCGGGAGCTCTCGCCGACCGGGGCAACGACCCTGCCGAACGGCGACTTGCTGGTCTCGGAGCGGCACTATTCCGTGCTGGCCGGGGTGACGGTCCAGCTCCGCCGCGTGCCCCTCGCCACGATTCGGCCGGGCGCGACGCTGTCGGGCGAGCTTCTGGCTCGTTTCCGGCCGCCTCTGCTGATCGACAACATGGAGGGGATCGCCGCCCGCCGCGGCCCTGGCGGCGAAAGCCTGATTTACTTGCTGTCGGACGACAACTTCAATCCGTTGCAGCGCACGCTGCTGATGATGTTCGCCCTCGAGGACGACGGCTGAGGGCGCAGCCGGCCTGCCCGCTCAGGCGGCCTTGGCGGCCTGGGCCTTCTGGATGCGCCGCTTGAGGACCCGGGCCTTCTTGCCGAGCTGGGCGCTGGGCGTCGAGGTCAGATAGGCGTCGAGCCCGCCGCGCTTCTCGATCGTCCGGATCGCGCGGGTCGAGAGGCGCAGGCCGATCATCTCGCCGAGCGCGTCGCTCAGGAGCGAGGTTTCCTGCAGATTGGGCAGGAAACGCCGACGCGTCTTGTTGTGGGCGTGGCTGACGTTGTTGCCGGTCTGAACGCCCTTACCGGTGAATTCGCAGCGGCGTGCCATGGCCTGTCGTCCATTGCTTCGGTGAGAGATGGCGCAATAAAGCCGCCGGGCGGCCGGAGCCACCCGGAGGCCGCGTTTTCTATGGCAGTTGGTCCGGCCGGTCAAGCCGCGAAGTCGCCGAACCGGCGGCGAACGGACGGCCGTAGGAGCCGTGGGCGGAGGAGAGGTCGAGGCCGGCCGACTCCCTGGCCGCCTCCTCCAGGATCCAGTCCCGAAACGCGGCGATCTTCGGCTGATCGGCCGCGCCCTCGGGGCAGACGAGAAAGTGGGCGAAGTTGACCACCAGGGCGGCGTCGAAGGGTCGCACCAGGGTGCCCGCGGTCAGATGGTCGGCCACGTCGACAGCGCTGCCGAGCGCCAGGCCCTCGCCTCGGACGGCCGCTTCAAGAGCCCGGGCGATGCTGGAGAACACCGGACCATCGCGGACCGCCAGGCCGGCGACACCGGCGATGCGCAACCAGGCAGGCCAGGCCGCCCAGACGCCGCCGCGCGGGACCCAGTCGCGCACGTGAAGCAGCACATGACCCGCCAAGTCCTGGGGACGCCTGAGACCATCGGGCCCCGCGCAAAGACCCGGACTGCAGACCGGGAAGATCCGCTCGCCGAACAGGCGGTCGGAGCGCAGGCCGCTACAGTCTTCCTCGCCGTAGCGGATCTCGAGGTCGATGTCCTCGCGCTCGAAGTCGACCGCCCGCGCCGAGGCGTCGAGCCGCAGCTCGATCGCAGGATGGCGCTCGCGAAAGCCCTCCAGGCGCGGGAGCAGCCAGGCGACGGCGAAGCAGGGGCTGGCACTCACCGTGAGCACACCGCCGCGCATCTCCCGCTCCAGCGCTCGGGTCGCCTCGGCGAGTTGGTTCAAGCCGGCATGCAGACCCGGCAGATAGGCCTGACCGGCGTCGGTGAGCCGAAGCGCACGATGGCGACGCTTGAACAGCGGGACGCCGAAGAAGGCTTCGAGGGCCTTGACCTGATGGCCGACCGCGCCCGGCGTGACGCCAAGCTCGTCGGCCGCCTTGGTCAGGCTCTGGTGCCGGGCGGCGGCCTCGAAGGCGCGGAGGGCGTTGAGTGGCGGCAGGCGGCGATGCATCGGATTTCACACGAGATTTTCTCAATGAACATGGAGAATAGATCGTTTGTCGAGCACACGGAAGCGAGCTATCGCTTGCCCCATGGAGATCCTCGGCTGCCCGCTTCCGACAGACCTGCCGGAGCCGCTCTGGAAGGCTCTGGAGTATTGGTTTTGCAATGCCTTGTCCGACTACGGCCTGATCTGGTACGCGACTCGGCCGAGCAGCGAGAATCTCGCCTGGGCGCTTTGCCTGGTGGAACGTGCCGAGGCCTTCAGATCGTTGAGCGACTTTGCGCTGATCCCGCGGCATTGAGGCACCCGTCCGACGGCCGCTTGCGTGCCGGAGCTGCCGCCCGCGAATGCGATCCCCGCTATAAGGGCTAGCCGCCACCGCGACGGTTGTTCTAGCTTGGCGGTAGGGGACGGATAGATGAACGCACTTTCGGGTAGCGACCGGGCCTTGGGGCCTTGGCTGCGCGGTTCCTGCTTCATGTTGGTGCTGGCACTTGCGGGCTGCCAGACCACGGGTACGGACTCGAACCGCCTGCACGGCGCCTTCTTCAACGACATCGGCTTCGCCTCCGGCGATCGGGCCAAGTTCGAGACCGATATGCGCCAGGTGTTGCCCGAGCCAGAGACGGCCCGGCTGATCATCTTCAACCACGGCACGAACTCGAGCGGCATTCATCAGACTTGCGATCCCAGTGGCGATATACCGCCGATCTTTCGCACCCTGCCCCGATCGCACGCCGGCACGGTGGTCTACTACTTCTGCTCCGACGTCACCGGGCTCGGCACCCGTGGCGGCATGAGCGCGCAGACCTGGTACCGGCGCGGCCGCGAGATCGAGGCGCTGTTGGATCGCTTCATCGCCTTCGGCGTGAAGCCGGAGCGGATCTTCCTGGCCGGGCAGTCCGGCGGCGCCTCCGCGGTCCTCTCGACCGCCGCCGCCGCGCCGGAGAAATTCAGGAGCTTCGTCGCCTTCGCGCCCGGCTACGGCTACGCCTACCTGGGCTGGGGCCGCCGGCACCATCGCCTGTCTCACTTCTATGGCCAGTGGGCCAGCCACATCCGCGCCGGCAAGGCCATGCGCGGGCTGGTCTTCGGCTTCGGCGACGACAAGTACGCCCCGACGCCCGACCTGCAGTTCCTCGGCGACATTCCGGGGGTTCAGCTCATCACGGTCGGCAACGCCGCCTGCGACGGCGCCAATCCACACTTCTACGCCTGGACCCGCTGCTTCTACGACAAATACCGGCGCACCTTGGAGGTCTGGTTCGAACTCGACTAGGACGGCCGGGCCAGAAAGCCGGCCAGGAGGCGCCGGGCCGCAGCGGTCGGCGGCAGTGTCCCGGCCTCGACCTGGGATTCCAGTCCCGGCACCAGCGCCGCCACGGCCGGGTCCGCCTTCAAGGCGGCCAGCAGGGAGTCGCCGACCTCGCGCCACATCCAGGCGCGCGCCTGTCCGGACCGTTTCGCGGCGAGCGCCCCGTCCGGTTCTAGCGCGGCACGGTAGCGGCCGACCGCCTGCCAGACCTCGGGCACGCCCGCGCCGCTCAGCGCCGAGCAGGTCAGCACCGTGGCTCGCCAGAGCGGGCTCGCCGGACGCAGGAGCTGGAGCGCGGCCTGGTACTCCGCCGCCGCGCGCCCGGCCGCAGCAACCAGCTCGCCATCGGCCTTGTTGACGACAACCAGATCGGCCAGCTCCATGACGCCGCGCTTGATGCCCTGCAGCTCGTCGCCGCCGCTGGGCAGCAGCAGCAGCACGAACATATCAACCATCTCCGCGACCGCGGTCTCGGACTGGCCGACGCCGACCGTCTCGACCACGATCACGTCGAAGCCGGCCGCCTCGCAGACCAGCATGGCCTCGCGGCTGCGCCGTGCCACGCCGCCCAGCGTGCCGCCGGTGGGCGAAGGCCGGATGAAGGCCTCGGGCGCGCGCGCGAGCAGCTCCATGCGGGTCTTGTCGCCGAGGATCGAGCCGCCGCTGAGCTGGGAGGAGGGATCGACCGCCAGGACCGCGACGCGGTGCCCCCGCTCGATCACGTGCAGGCCGAAGGCCTCGATGAAAGTGGATTTGCCGACCCCCGGCACGCCTGTGATGCCAAGCCGGACCGAACGGCCGCTGTGCGGCATCAAGGCCTCGAGCAGGGCCTCGGCCTGCGGGCGGTGGGCCTCCTTGGTCGATTCGATCAGCGTGATGGCCCGGGCCAGCGCCCGCCGGTCCCCCGCCCGCACGCCCTCGGCAAGACCGGCCCCGTCGGTTGCCGCGAGAAGGGCGCCGGCTTGGCTCATGCGCCGGCCTGGGCGTCGCCCGCCCTCCGCTCCGCCCCCGGTCCCAGGGGCTGGCCGTAGCTGAACTCGACGAAGTTGCCGTCCGGGTCCTTCAAACCGCAGTAGTAGCCAACCGGATAGGGCTCTTGGCGCGGCGGCCAGGCCAGGCAGCCGGCCCGCTCTGCCTTGGCCGCCATGGCATCGACGGCCGCCTTGCTGTCGAGGGCGAAGCCGAAATGGCTGAAATCCCGCTCGGCCTGATCGCGGCCGGGGCCGCCGGGCAGCAGGACGAAGATGAAGTCCGTCTCGCGCCCCGGCTCGGCCAGCCAGACGATGCGCGAGGACGCATCCTCACCGCGTTCATGGACCACGCCCAGGCCGCAGAACTCGCGGTAGAAGGCCACGCAGGCCTCGAGATCGCGGACGTGCAGGGCAATGTGGGTCAGGCTCGGCGTCATGGCGCCACGGTAGCGCGCGGCCTCCGGAAGGTGAAGACCGGCCGAGACGCAAAGGGCCTGTTCCGGAAACGCGCCTTTCCCCCTGAAATCAACTCAGTCCGGCACCACATAGGAAAGCCAGCCACTTCCGCGTGGATCGGCCGTCGGTGCCCGACCGCAAGGAGGCATATTCATGAAGTTCCTGGCCGTGCATCCCGGCCCACTCATGTACACCAAGGTTTTCCTGCGCCTCGAGCCCCTCGGCCTCGAGCTGGTGGCAGCCGCCGCGCGCCGGGCGGGCCACGAGGTCCGGCTGATCGACTTGCAGGTCGAAAGCCACGAGGACTACTTCGCCCTGCTCGAGGACTGGCGGCCCGACGCCGTCGCCTTCTCGTGCAATTACCTGGCCAACCTGCCCGAGATCGTCGACCTGGCCAAGGCGACCAAGGCCCGTTCGCCGGACTGCTTCGTCTTCGTCGGCGGCCACAGCGCCTCCTTCACGGCCGAGGAGTTCCTCGAGCACGGCGCCGGGGCGATCGACTGCGTCGTCAAGGGCGAGGGCGAGGCCGCCGTGCCCGCGCTGCTGGAGGCCGCCGCCCAGGATCGCGATGCGCTGACCGAGGTGCCAGGCGTACTCAGCGCCGCGGGCGAAGGACCGCAGCCCCGCTTCGTGCACAGCCTCGACGAGCTGCGGCCGGCACGCGACCTGCTGCGCCATCGGCGCAAGTATTTCCTGGGTGTGCTCGACCCCTGCGCCTCGATCGAGTTCTCGCGCGGCTGCCCCTGGGACTGCGCCTTCTGCAGCGCCTGGACCTTCTACGGCCGCAGCTATCGCCGCCTGTCGCCGGAGCTGGTGGTCGAGGACCTGGCGCAGATCCGCGAGCCCGGCATCTTCATCGTCGACGACGTCGCGTTCATCCAGGCCCAGCACGGCTTCGAGATCGGCGAGGCGATCGCGCGCAAAGGCATCAAGAAGCAGTTCTACCTGGAGACCCGCGGCGACGTGCTGTTGCGCAACAAGGAGGTCTTCAAGTTCTGGAAACGCCTGGGCATGGCCTACATGTTCCTGGGCCTCGAGGCGATCGACGAGGAGGGCCTGAAGAAGTACCGCAAGCGGGTCACGCTCAGCCAGAACTTCGAGGCGCTGGCGTTCGCGCGCGAACTCGGCATCCGCGTGGCGATCAACATCATCGCCGATCCCGACTGGGACGAGGAGCGCTTCCGCGTCGTGCGCGAATGGGCCCTCGAGGTGCCGGAGATCGTCAACGTCTCGGTCAACACGCCCTATCCCGGCACCGAGACCTGGCGCAGCGAATCGCGCAAGCTGCAAACCCGCGACTACCGGCTGTTCGACATCCAGCACGCCGTGCTGCCGACCCGCCTGCCGCTGCCGGTCTTCTACGAGGAGCTGGTCAAGACCCAGCAGGTGCTCAACAAGAAGCACATGGGCTGGCGCGCCTTGGCCGGCGCGGCGGGCGCGGTCGCCGGGCACCTGCTGCGCGGCCAGACCAACTTCCTGAGCATGCTCTGGAACTTCAACAGCGTGTTCGATCCGCAGAAGCTGCTGGCCGACCACGCGCGGCCCGTCACCTACGAAATGCGCCCGCCGCCGCCGCCCGAAGCCAAGCCCGATCCCAAGAGCCTCTACGTCCACACCGCCCGCGGCCGCAAGGGCCGCGCCATCGACGATGCGACCGAGCGCTTCGTCGAGGAGACCCGGATGGGAGCGAGTAGGTCAGGGTGACATGGAAAAAGTCGCAACTACGCACCATTTAAGGGCATAAGAGCGTAAGGGGGCAAAAGTCCGGGCCGTGTTGGCAGTAACGAGCGAAGGTGGCGCTTTCCGGTCTTGGCTGCAGTGCTGGCCTGCGTGCTTCGAGCCGCCCCTTTGGGGCTCCCGGCATGAGGAAGGTCTTTGCTGGCATTAAGATTGCTCCTCATGCTGAGGAGCGCTCGACAGAGCGCGTCTCGAAGCACGCAGGCTGTTTGTCCAGCGCTCCAAGCCTCTTGTCGTTCCTGTCGCAGAACGCCGATCTACTCTCGCCCGGACTCTTGACCCTCTTACCA
>JAKSDN010000207.1 GCA_022360075.1 Kiloniellales bacterium
CAGGCGCTGGCCCGCATGCACATCGCCGGCGCCAGCTTCGCCATGACCCGGCCCAACGCGCTGTCGCTCGCCGGCTGGCGCCCGCTGTTCGACTCCTGTGCCGCGCGCGCCCAGGAGGTACAGCCGGGCCTGAGCGAGGAGCTGGAGAACGAGCTGCGTTTCCTAGAAGCGGAGTGGCCCGAGGGGCTGCCGGCCGGCGTGATCCACGCCGATCTCTTCCCCGACAATGTCTTCTTCCTGGGCGAGCGGCTGTCCGGGATCATCGACTTCTATTTCGCCTGCAGCGACCTCTTCGCCTACGACCTGGCGATCTGCCTCAACGCCTGGTGCTTCGAGCGCGATCTTTCCTTCAACATCACCAAGGCGCGCGGCCTGCTGCGCAGCTATCGCAACGAGCGCGCCTTTTCCAAGGAGGAACTGGAGGCGCTGCCCCTGCTCGCCCGCGGCTCGGCGCTGCGCTTTCTGCTCACCCGGCTCTACGACTGGCTCAACCATCCGCCAGGCGCCTTCGTCAAGCCGAAGGATCCGCTGGAGTATCTCAACAAGCTGCGCTTCCACCGCGAGGTCCGCGGTCCGGGCGCCTACGGACTGGATTGAACGGATGGCCGACGATTGGGTCGAGATCTTTACTGATGGCGCCTGCTCGGGGAACCCCGGCCCAGGCGGCTGGGGCGCGATCCTGCGCTACAAGGCGACGGAGAAGGAGCTATCAGGCGGCGAGCGACGAACGACCAATAACCGCATGGAGATGATGGCCGCCATCGCCGCCCTGGAGGCCTTGAAACGCCCCTCGAAGGTGCGCATCACGACCGACAGCACCTACTTGAGGGACGGCATCACCAAGTGGATCAAGGCCTGGAAGAAACGCGGCTGGAAGACCGCCAGCAAGCAGCCGGTCAAGAACGTCGACCTCTGGCAACGCCTGGAGGCGGCGGTCGAGGGTCATCACGTCCGGTGGCATTGGGTCAAGGGCCATGCGGGGCATCCGGAGAACGAGCGGGCCGACGCGCTGGCGCGCTCGGAGATCGGGCGCCGCGATTGAGCCGTGCAGAGGTCGGCGCTAGTCTGCGCCGTGGAGCGATGCCGGGCGAGGAGCGCTACTTCTCCGACGACTACCGGGCCGCGCGCGGCAAGTTCCTGGCCGCCTGCGAGGCGGCCGGCGTCGTGCCCCGCGCCCATCGTCATCCGCAAAAAGGGCCGCAGGGCGAGCCTCTGTTCCTCGAAGAGGTCTGGATCGGGCCGGGCGAGGCCGAGCGCGTGCTCGTGGTCTGCTCGGCGACCCACGGGGTCGAGGGCTTCGTCGGCTCGGCGGCGCAGACCGCCTGGCTTTGCCAGGGCCGCGGCAAGAGCCTGCCGGCCGGCGTCGCCGTGCTGCTGGTGCACGCGCTCAACCCGCACGGCTTCGCCTGGCTGCGCCGCGTGAACGAGGCCAACGTCGATCTCAACCGCAACTTTATCGACCACAACGGAGCGTCGCCCGAGAACCCCGGCTACGACACCCTCGCCAAGGCGGTCTGCCCGCCCGCCATCGACGAGGCTAGCATGGCGGCGGCCAAAGCGGAGATCGAGGCCTATCGCGACGCGCACGGCCTCACCGAGTGCATCAAGGCCCTGGTCGGCGGCCAGTATCGCCACGCCGACGGGGTCTATTTCGGCGGCGAGTCGGCCGCTTGGTCGAACCGCACCTTCCGGGCGCTGCTCGCCCGGCATGTTTCCCAAGCTCGGGCGGTCGCCTACGTTGACATTCACTCGGGCCTCGGCCCCTATGGCCATGGCGCGGCGCTCGCGGGCCATCGCTACGAGAGCCCGGGCGAGCGGCGGCTGCGCGACTGGTTCGGCCCGGCGGTCTCCGCGCCGGGCGACGGCAATCCGCTCTCGCTCGAGACCACGGGCGATACCAGCGAAGCCATCTTCGAGGCTGTCCCCGAAGCCGAGACGACCGCCGTGTGCCTGGAGTTCGGCACCCGCGACGAGTGGGCCGTGTTCGACGCCGTAAGGCGCGACAATTGGCTGCACCTGCACGGCGACCTCGCCTCGGCCAACGGCCGCGCGATCAAGGCCGAGATCAGGGACGCCTTCTATCCCGACGAGCGCGACTGGAAGCAGCAGGTCCTGGCCCGCGCCGAGCAGGTGCTCGATCAGGCCTTGGCCGGGCTGAGCGGGAGCTGAGGCCGGAACGCGGCGCGGCGGCTCCCGGGAGAGCCGTCTATCTTTGCGATCCGAATGCAGTAGCATTCGAAATCGAGACTTACTTTCCGGACTCGACGACGCCCCCCAACTGTCATTGCCGGGCTTGACCCGGCAATCCATCGAGGTCCGAGACCGGGACTTCGATGGACCCTCGGGTCAAGCCCGAGGGTGACAATTGGGATGAGCTTTTTGCACTACTCTTTCGGAATTGGAGTTCTTTCGAAATTTGGCTGGCCTTGAAAGGACTCCGTGTCGCGCCCTACAGCGCCTCGAGCGTCTTCTCGGCGCTGGAGACGTCGAGCCCGCCCGGGTTCTCTTCGACCGCCAGGTGCTTGACCGTGCCGTCCTCGACGACCATGGCAAAACGGGTCGCGCGCACGCCCATGCCAAGACCGCTCAGGTCGAGCTCCAGGCCGGCGGCCTTGGTGAACTCGCCGCTGCCGTCTGCCAGCATCAGCACCTTGTCGCCGACGCCCTGGTCCTTGCCCCAGGCGCCCATCACGAAGGCGTCGTTGACCGAGAGGCAGGCGATGGTATCGACGCCCTTGGCTTTGAGCGCATCGGCCTGCTGCAAAAAGCCGGGCACGTGCTTGACCGAGCAGGTCGGCGTGAAGGCGCCGGGCAGACCGAAGACAACCACTTTCTTGCCGCCGAACAACTCGTCGCTCGAGATGTCTGCCGGGCCGTCGGCGGTCATGTGCTTGAGCGCAACGCCGGGTACCTTGTCTCCTACTTGAATCGTCATGTCCTTGGTTCCCCTCCCACTGGGCGCCGCGCCCGATCCGTGATTCGGACCGGCCGCGGAAAGTGAATTAGACATACTCTAAATAGGCTGGCGCGACGGGCGAATCCAGCCTGCGGTCTAGGGCCTGTTGACCTTCAATAGCGATGGGGATGGTCGTGGTCGGGAAGGCGTCTCAGGAAGGCGCGGTACTCGTCGTCCATCGAACGTTCGTACAGCGCCGCCAAGTCGGCGACCGGCGTGAGCGAATAGTCGACCCGTAGATCAAGCGCCGCGCCGGAGCCGTCGTCGACCCGCAGAGCGGCCGAACAGGTCCCCCGGCGGTCGCCGCCCGCCGCCTGCCCGGCCTCCAAGGCAGCGAGCAAACGCAGCCCCAGGTCTTCCGTGCCGCTGGCGTCGAACGCGATTTGCATGGCATCCAGGACTTCCGGGCCAGCCAGGATGTTACCGGCGAGAAGCAGGTTGTCGCGATGGATGTGGCCCTTGTGATCGCCGTTCCCCGTGCCGGTCCAGCAGGCGCTGCGACCTCGCGCATCGATGATCCCCGCCTGGCGAAAGTCGCGCCCCCGATCGCGATCCAACACGGTACGCAGGACGTCTTCGGCAGCGCGGCCGCGCCGCAGCAGCGGCATCCCGTCCGAAGCGAACAGCCGGTTCGTGGAGTGGCCTTGCGTGATCATGGCACCCACGCCGTAGGCGCAGTGCGGCACCTGTGCGCCGACGGCGAGGCTGCCGGTCGCGGTTGCCACGCCCAGGGCCCCAGTCCGATCCTCCCTCGCGACGATGCTCAACGTCACCGTTCGTTTCAGCCTATTTATAGTGATAAATTATTGCGTGTAAGGTAATTATCATGTTAAATTTGCCTTGTAAACGATGCTGATCGGGACCCCATGGTCCAAACAGGGAGACACACCATGAAAAGGCTACTTTGCGCGGCGGCCTTTGCAGTCGCCACGACCGCCGCCCTAGGGGCTACCGCGGCGATCGCGCAGACGCCGCCGAACGTGCTGGTCGTCGGACAGATCGCCGAGCCGAAATCGCTGGACCCGCATGCGGTGACCGCGGTCAACGATTTCCGGATCCTGATGAACCTCTATGACGGGTTGGTTCGCTACAAGGACGGCACCCTGGAGGTCGAGCCGGCGCTCGCGGAGTCCTGGACCATTAGCGAGGACGGGCTCACCTACACCTTCGAGCTGCGCAACGGCGTGTCATTCCACGACGGCTCGGCGCTCGATGCCGACGCGGTCAAGTTCAACTTCGACCGCATGCTGGACGAGACCCACCCCTATCACGACACCGGGCCCTTCCCGCTGTCGTTCTTCTTCAGCGCCGTGGACAGCGTGACGGCGCTCGATGGCGATACGGTGCAGTTCATTCTCAAAGAGCCCTACGCGCCGTTCCTGTCGAACCTCGCCTATCCTACCGGCCTGATCGTCTCGCCCAGCGCGGTCGAGCGGCACGGCAAGGACTTCGGCCGCAATCCCTCGGGCACGGGCGCCTTCAAGTTCGCCGAGTGGGAAAGCAACGCCAAGGTCGTGGCGGTGCGCAACGAGGACTACTGGGGCGGCGCGCCGAGCCTGGAAGCGCTGGTTTTCCGGCCGATCACCGACGGCAACACCCGCGTCGCCGAGATGCTGGCCGGCGGCATCGACATGATGGTCGAGGTGCCGCCTGACTCGCTCGGCACCTTTGCCGGCGACGCCGCCTACCAGGTCCACGAGCAAGCCGGACCGCACGTCTGGTTCCTGATCCTCAACGTCAAGGAGGGACCCTTCGCGGACAAGCGGGTGCGCCAGGCGGTCAACTACGCGATCGACAAGAAGTCGCTGGTGGAGAACGTGCTGCAAGGCACCGCCCAGGTCGCGGCAGGGCCCACGCCGCCGGCCTTCTCCTGGGCCTACAACGACTCGCTGCAGCCCTATCCGCACGATCCGGACAAGGCGCGCAGCCTGATCAAGGAGGCCGGCTTCGAAGGGGCCGAGCTGACCTTCTACGTGACCGAAGGCGGCTCGGGCATGCTCGATCCCGTGCCGATGGGCGCGGCGATCCAGGCAGACCTCGCCAAGGTTGGCTTCGACGTCAAGATCGAGACCTACGAGTGGAACACATTCCTCGGAAAGGTGAACCCCGGGCTCGAGGGCAAGGCCGACATGGCGGAGATGGCCTGGATGACGAACGATCCGGACACCCTGCCCTTCCTCGCGCTGCGCAGCGGCGCCTGGCCGGACAAGGGCGGCTTCAACTCCGGCTACTACGCCAACCCCAAGGTCGACGAGCTCTTGGAGGCGGCGCGCCGCAGCACCGACCAAGCCGAGCGCGCCCGGCTCTACAAGGAGATGCAGGCGGTCGTGCAGGAGGATGCACCCTGGGCTTTCATCGCCAACTGGAAGCAGAACGCGGTGACCGGCGCGAACGTCGGCAACTTCAACCTACAGCCCTCGTTCTTCCTGCTGTTGCATAACGTCACGAAAGGTTAAGGGTGGTTTGACCTGAACGCGGAGCGGCCCCGGCCGGGGCCGCTCCCGGAGCTTCGTCGCAGAGCGTCAACATGCACGCCTACATCCTCAAGCGGCTCCTCGCGGCGATCCCGGTTCTGCTCGGCCTGACGGTCATCGTCTTCCTGATCATGGCGATGATCCCAGGCGATCCGGCAACGGCGATCCTCGGCGCCTTCGCCACGCCCGAGAACGTGGCCAAGCTCAACAAGCAACTCGGCCTCGACCGCTCACTCTTCGAGCAGTACGTCATCTGGCTCGGCAACCTGCTTCAGGGCGATCTCGGCCGCTCCTACAATCTCAACCGGCCCGTGCTCGACGAGGTGCTCGAGCGCTTCACCGCGACTCTGATCCTGGCCGGGACATCGCTCGTTCTCTGCTCGATCTTCGGGCTGCTGGCCGGCATCGCCTCGGCGGTCCGGCAGTACGGCTGGGCCGACAAGTTGCTGACGCTGCTGGTGCTGGTCGGGCTGTCCACGCCGTCCTTCTGGCTCGGCCTGCTGCTCATCCTCGCCTTCGCCGTCGGCCTGCGCTGGCTGCCGGCGAGCGGCATGTTCGCGATATACGGCGGCGGCGACCTGCCCGATCTGATCCGGCACCTGATCCTGCCGTCGATCACACTCGCCGTGGTCGCGACCGGCGTGATCGCCCGTCTGACCCGCGCCGCCATGCTCGAGGTCCTGCGCCAGGACTACATCCGCACAGCGCGCGCCAAGGGATTGCCTGAGCGCCGAGTGATCTATCACCACGCCTTCAAGGCCGCCCTCGTCACCGTGATCCCGGTGATCGGCGTGCAGGCGGGCTTCGTTCTCGGCGGCGCCGTCTACATCGAGACCGTGTTCCAGTGGCCCGGCATCGGCCGCATGCTCGTGACCGCGATCTCGACCCGCGACATCCTCTTGGTGCAGGGCGGCGTGTTGGTCGTGGCGGCAGGCTACGTGCTGTTCAATCTGCTCGCCGACGTCACGCAGCACTGGCTCGACCCGAGGCTCAAGTCGTGACCGCCGC
>JAKSDN010000868.1 GCA_022360075.1 Kiloniellales bacterium
CGTGCGCACCGACTGGGGCTTCGTACATCAGAACCCGCGCGAAGGGCTGCGCATGACGGTCAGCGCCGGCGCCAATGTCGGCGAAAGGCTGATGGCCGTCGGCGACCGCCATTATGGTAGGATCCGCGGTGCGGCTCTGGACTGGCTGGAGCGGGTCGAGATCGATACCACGCGGATCGACGACCACCCGGAGACCTTTTCCGGCGGCATGCAGCAGCGACTGCAGATCGCCCGCAATCTCGTCACAAATCCGAGGCTAGTATTCATGGACGAGCCGACGGGCGGCCTCGACGTCTCGGTGCAGGCCCGGCTGCTCGACCTGTTGCGAGGCCTGGTCGCCGATCTCGGTCTCTCGGCGGTGATTGTCACTCACGACCTGGCCGTCGCGCGCCTGTTGTCCCACCGCATGATGGTGATGCGCCAGGGCGAGGTGGTCGAGTCGGGGCTGACCGATCAAGTGCTGGACGATCCCCAGCATCCCTACAGCCAGATGCTGGTTTCCTCGATCCTACCGGTGTAGCGCCATGACCCAGTCTTCCAGAACCATGGTAGCCGTGCAGGAGCTTCACAAGAGCTTCACACTGCATACACAAGGCAGCATTAACTTGCCCGTTCTCGACGCATTGGCGTTCTCCGTCGAAGCGGGAGAATGCGTGGCCTTGACCGGCCCTTCGGGGGTGGGCAAGTCCACGGTGCTGAGATGTCTCTATGGCAACTACCTGCCCCAGTCCGGTCGGGTGCTGATCCGCCACAAAGGTGAGATGATGAACCTGGTCGGCGCCGAGCCGCGAGAAATCCTCGAGATGCGCCGCGTGACGATCGGCTACGTCAGCCAGTTCCTGCGGGTCATTCCCCGCATCGGAACGCTCGATCTGGTGAGCGAGCCTCTGCGCAATCTCGGCCTGGTCGCGGAGGAGGCGCGCGACCGCGCGGCTGGGCTGCTGACGCGCCTGCGCATTCCCGAGCGGCTGTGGGACATTCCGCCGGCCACATTCTCCGGCGGCGAGCAGCAGCGTGTGAACATCGCACGCACGCTGGTCCTCGACTACCCGATCGTGTTGCTGGACGAGCCAACGGCCTCCCTGGACACGGACAACCGACAGACTGTCATCGATCTGATCGGTGAGCTACGGGACCGGGGGGCGGCGATCATCGGGATCTTCCACGACCATGCAGTGCGCGAGGCGATCGGCGCGCGCTGCCTGGAAATGCCGGCAAGGAGCGCAGCGGCGTGAGTGACGAGAAAGTGCTGACCAACGCCAGGATCGTGCTGGCCGACGAAGTCGTGACCGGCACGCTGGTCATGCGGGACGGCCGGATCGAGGAGATCGATCGAGGGTCCAGCACAAGACCCGGCGCGGAGGACCTCGAGGGCGATTACCTAGTCCCCGGCCTCATCGAGCTCCATACCGACAACCTGGAAGGCCATCTGATCCCGCGCCCCGGCGTGAAGTGGCCGACCCTGCCGGCCCTCATGGCGCATGACGCCCTGGTCAGTTCCGCCGGCATCACCACCGTGCTCGATGCGCTGCGCATCGGCGACCGCACCTCAGATATCTGCCGCCACGATGTCGTCGCGGACGCCTTCGCGACGATCTCGCAGGCCCGATCGGACGACGTGCTGCGCGCCGACCACCTCGTCCACATGCGCTGCGAAGTGACGATCGAGGACGTGGTCGAGCAGTTCGAAGCCTTCCGTAAGGAGCCTCTGCTGCGCATGGTGTCGCTCATGGATCACACGCCCGGCCAACGGCAGTTCGCCGACATCGACACCTTCAAGGCCTACTACGGCGACCGCCACAAGATGTCCGAGGCCGAGCTCCAACGCTTGATCGAGTCGCAGACCGACGATCACGAGCGATACGCCGACGCCAATCGCGCGCGCCTGGCCAATTCCTGCCAGGGCCTGGACATCGCGCTCGCCAGTCACGACGACGCCACCGAGGCCCATGTCGACGAGGCCTCCGCGCTGGGCCTGACGATCGCCGAGTTCCCGACCACCGTCGAAGCCGCCTCGGCGGCGCAGCGCAAAGGCATGACGACGATTGCCGGCGCCCCCAATGTCGTACGTGGCGGCTCGCACTCCGGTAACGTTTCCGCGCTCGAGCTGGCGGCTCAGAGGCTGCTGGACTGCCTCTCGTCGGACTACGCGCCCGTCAGCCTGCTGCACGGCGCCTTCATCCTGCACGAGGAGCTGGATCTTGCGCTGCCGGAGGCCTTGGCTACGGTGACCCGCCATCCCGCCGAGATGATCGGCCTCGATGACCGCGGCGTCCTTGCCCCCGGCAAACGGGCCGATCTCGTCCGCGTCCAGATGCACCGCGGCCTGCCCGTGGTGCGCTGTGTCTGGCGCACGGCCACGCGCGTCGTCTGAACCCGCGGCGCGCGCCCGAGAACCTCTTGAGTTGCAGGCGGACGTGACGGCGCGCTACGCGATCTATTTCGCCCCGGTGCCCGACAGCGACCTCGGCCGCTTCGGCACCCGCTGGTTCGGCGACGCGAGCGCGGTCGAAGCCGCGCTGGACGAGGCGATCGA
>JAKSDN010001163.1 GCA_022360075.1 Kiloniellales bacterium
CAGGGCGTCGGCGCAGTCGTCGACGTGAAGGAACTCGCGCAGCGGCCGGCCGCTGCCCCAGATCGTCACCGTCGGCTGATTCGCCGCCTTGGCATCGTGGATCTTGCGTATGAGGGCAGGGATCACGTGGCTCGACTCGAGGTCGAAATTGTCGCCGGGGCCGTAGAGGTTGGTCGGCATCGCGGCGATGAAGTCGTGGCCGCCCTGCCGCCGATAGGCCTGGCAGAGCTTGACGCCGGCGATCTTGGCCACGGCGTACCACTGGTTGGTCGGCTCGAGCGGGCCGCTGAGCAGCGCCTCCTCGGGCATCGGCTGCGGTGCCTCGCGCGGATAGATGCAAGACGAGCCGAGCAGCAGGAGCTTCTCGATACCCTGCTGCGCCGCGGCGCCGACGATGTTGGTGAGCAGGGCCAGGTTGTCGTAGATGAACTCGGCCGGTCGGCTGTTATTGGCATGGATGCCGCCCACCCGCGCCGCCGCGATGATGACGACGTCGGGTTTCTGGGCGGCCATCCAGGCCTCGGTCTCGGCCTGCCGGCGGAGGTCCAGACGCGCGCGCCCCTCGGACAGCAGGACGCAGTCCTCGCCTTCCAGGCGGCGCATCAGCGCGCGGCCGACCATGCCGCGGTGGCCGGCGACCCAGACCCGCTTGCCGGCCAGGGAGAAGGGCGGGTCGAGCGGCTCGATGGTGCCCTGGCTCACGCGCCCTCGTCCTGCTCGAGCGGGCCGGGGGCGGCGAGGGCGGCGCGGTCGCTTTCGACCATCTCGCGCACCAGCGCCTCGAAGCCGGTCCGCGGTGACCAGCCGAGGCGCTCGCGCGCCTTGCGGGCATCGCCCTGCAGGCGATGGACCTCGGTCGGCCGGAAGTAGCGCGGGTCGATCTCGACCCGGACGGCCCCGCTGGCCTCGTCGAGGCCCTGTTCGCCGGCGCCCTCGCCGCGCCAGGCGAGCGTGACGCCGATCTCCCGGAAGGCCGCCTCGACGAAGTCGCGCACCGAATGGGCCTCACCCGTGGCCAGCACGTAGTCGTCGGCCTCCGCTTGCTGCACGATGCGCCAGATGCCCTCGGCGTAATCGCGCGCATGGCCCCAGTCCCGGCGAGCGTCCAGGTTGCCGAGGTAGAGCCGATCCTGGAGGCCTGCCTCGATGGCCGCCACCGCGCGGGTGATCTTGCGCGTGACGAAGGTCTCGCCCCGGGTCGGGCCCTCGTGGTTGAAGAGGATGCCGTTAGAAGCGTGGAAGCCGTAGGCCTCGCGGTAGTTCACGGTGATCCAGTAGGCGTAGAGTTTGGCCACGGCATAGGGGCTGCGCGGCCGGAAGG
The DNA here is from genome assembly GCA_022360075.1 of Kiloniellales bacterium. The sequence continues at coordinate 1,322 of JAKSDN010001163.1, forward strand.
GCGTATCCTCGTTCTGCGGCGGCGGCGCGTTGCCGTAGAGCTCCGAGGTCGAAGCCTGATAGAAGCGCGTACGCTCGCCGAGCCCCAGAATGCGCAGCGCCTCGAGCAGCCGCAGCGTGCCGAGCGCATCGGCGTTGGCCGTGTACTCCGGTGTCTCGAAGCTGACCTGCACGTGGCTTTGGGCCGCGAGATTGTAGATCTCGTCGGGCTGCACGTCCTGCACGATGCGGATCAGGTTGGTGGCGTCGGTCAGATCGCCGTAGTGCAGGCGGAAGCGGACGTTCTCCTCGTGCGGATCCTGATAGAGATGCTCGACCCGCCCGGTGTTGAAGGAGGAGGAGCGGCGCTTGATGCCATGCACGACGTAGCCCTTGTCGAGCAGCAGCTCGGCCAGATAGGCGCCGTCCTGGCCGGTTGCACCGGTGATCAAAGCGATCTTTTCCGACACCTCATCCTCTGTTCAGTCCGCGACTCAGGCTACGTGGCACCAGCGCCCCAAGCTCATCGCGCCAATGCGACGGTCCTTGGCGCATCAGCCTTGCGCAAATCCTTGGCGCTGCTCGCTAGCAGGAGTCCGGGGAAAAGGAAAGGGCCGGGAGGTGATCTCCCGGCCCTGTCAGGCGTCAATCCGTCCCGGATGTCACTACGAGATGTCGATCTGGGTCGCGTTGATGACGTCCTCGATGTTGGCCCGGTTCCCGGTGCCCTGGCCGAAGCCTTCGAGCGTGAGGCTGGAGCCATTGTTGAAGCTGATCACGAGGTCGCTCGCACCGTCTTGGATGCTGGTGATCGCCGCGTTGAGATCGCTGAGATCGGCCGCCCCGCCGCTGTTGTCGGCATCGATGACGTTCTCGAACCGCAGGATATCGCGCGCGCCGTCGAAGTTGCGGAGCGTATCCTGACCGTCGCCATTGCCCAGGCCGTCGTCGCCCTGGAGGTTGATGACGAAGGTGTCGATATCGATGTCGATGCCGCCGTCCAGGATGTCGTCGCCCAGGCCGCCGATCAAAGTGTCGGCACCTTCGCCGCCTTCGATCAGGTCGTCGCCCCGGAACTCGCTCGTCGCGGGCGGGCGTGAGAGACCGGCCTCGGTGTCGTCGATGATCTGATTGATCTCCTGGAAGGTGAGGGCACGGTCGAAGATCGCGACCTCGTCGATCAGGCCGGCGAAGTCGTCGGTGCCGTTCTCCTGACCGCCGATGAAGAAGTCCTCGCTGCTGCCGACGAGACTGAAGAACGATGTCTTGTCGAAGCCGACCCTGGCACCATTGAGGTACAAGACGATGCCGTCGCCGTTGTTGTTGAAATTGTCCCAAGTGAATGCGACGTGGTTCCAGGTGTTGAGCGAGACGGGGCCATTACCGCCATCGGCCACCGTAATCGAGGCGAGGTCATCGCCCGTGCCGAAGAAGTCGAGCTCCAGGTTGGCCGTGTTGGTCGAGCCGACCTCGTCGAGGCGGATGATGAACTCGTCGGCATTGCTCAAGCCGTTGTTGATCTTCGAGAACAAGACGTTGTCGCCGGTGATCGCGGAGGCATTGAACCAGAACTGTACGGTCCCGGAATCGAGTGAGAAAGTCGCGGAATTGTTGATCTGCACGCGATCGTCCGCACCGTCGAACTGGGCCGCCGTGTCGGGATCGTCCACGACGACGCCGGCCGCGCCGAGCGTTACGCCGTTCAAATACTGGCCGTTGTTGCCGCCGATCTGGTCGTTGGCGACCGTGCCGCTGGATTCGCCCAGACGGTAGTAGGCCACCGGTCCCAGGGCGATCAGCTTCTCCGAGAAATCGGGCGGCACGACGACGGTGCCAAGGGCGGCGTCGTCGCTGATCAGGGTATCGTCACCGGTGCCGCCGAAGAGGCTGTCGTCGCCGTCGCCAGCGTTGACGAAGTCGTTGCCCTCGCCGGCATCGATCGTGTCGTTGCCGCCCTGGCCGAAGACCGTATCGTCACCGCCGCCGGCATCGATCGTATCGCCCTCGCCGCGGGTGTCACCGGTGAGCTGCGCCCAGTTGTTCGGATCCTCGAGGAAGGCCCTCACGTCCGGGTTGGCCGGGTCGAAGGTGCCGCCCACGTCGATCGTCCAGCCGTGGTTGGTCACCAGCTCGTCGAACACCTCCCAACCGGAGCCGGCCGGTAAGAGATCCAGATCGAGGCCCTGATCGATCGCGAGCTGATCGGTGTTCGGCACGTCGCCGAAGATCAGATCGTTGCCGAGCCGGCCTTGGATCAGATCGCCGCCGACCGGGGCGAGCTCGACCTGATCCGGGAAGCCCTCGAAGAGCGCGCCCTGGAGTTCTTCAGGCGTGAACACGATCTGCGCATCACCGATCACGGTGCCGGTGTCCGGGTTCGTATTGCCCGACGGCGGCGAATTGTCGACCTGGTCGATGATGTCCTTCCGGACGCCGTCGCCGATGCCGATGCCGCGCACCTCGACCGCATTATCGCCCGCGAAGATCCCCGTGCCGTTCATCGCGTCGGTCACGAGGGGGTTCTCCAGCGCGGCGTTCAGCGCCTGCTGGGCGTTCTCGTTGCCGATGACGTCGCCGTCGCCGATCGTGTTCGGCCCGCCGTCGGTCAGGAAGAACAGGATATTGCTGAAGCCGCTGGTGGCGGTCACCTGCGCGGCCAGGAAGTCGGTCGCGGAGATGAGAGGCGATTCGTAGTTCGTCGTGCCCTGCGCGTTGAAGCCGTCGACGAAGTTGACCGCAAAATCGAAGTTGGCTTGCGCGGTCGAGCCGCCAGGCAGGATGTCGGAGAAGTCGGGAAATTCAAACGACGTCTGCGCCGTAGTCGAGAAGGGAATAATCTTGAGGTTGATCACGCCTTGATGGTCACTGAACTCGTTCAGGAGGTTGTTGATCGCATCCTGCAGCAACTGCAAGCGCGTCTGCCCGTTGCCCGCGAAGCCGCCGAAGTCTGGGCCCATGCTGCCGGAGACATCGAGGATCAGGGCGATGTTGAAGTTGCCCGGCGGAATGCCGGCCGGCGTCGCGCCGCCCGGATCGCCGACCAGCAGGTCGTCGCCGATCTCGCCGACGATCGGGCCGGGCCCGGCGTTGCCGAGGCTCAGGCCCGGCTGCTCGACGTCGTCGACCCTGGTGTCGAGCGTGTGGTTGTCGGTCGTGGTGGTCTGCGGATCGCTGTCGTCGAACTGATTGCTGCCGATCACGAAGGCGCGCGGCGGATTGACCACGTCGACCGTGAAGTTGTAGGTGTCGACGTCCGTATTGTCGTCCTCGGTGGCTTCGAGCCCCGAGGTCCCGTTCGGACCGGCGACCGTTGCCACATCCACTGTCGTCGTCTTGACTTCGACGTTGATGGCGCCCGCGAAATCATCGTTGGGCGTGATGTCGATGCTCTTCAGCAGAGCATCGGTCTCGGCGAAGGTCAGGCCCGAGGTGTCGAAGGTCCACACGAAGGTGTCGGGGGCCGGATTGTCTTGCACCGGCGCCGGTGCACCGGCTGGCAACGTGAAGCCCAAGGCCGGATCGCCGGTCCCGGCACTCGCACCGGCCACGAGCACGAGCGTGATGACGATCTGGTTGACCCGCTCCGTGCCGTCGTTGTCGGCCTGACCCTGGGTGAAGGCGGCATCCAGATCCGGACTGGCGCCTGCCTGCGAGGTCTGGTCGTCGAGATCGAGAGATAGGCCCAGCCCGTTGCCCGCGGAGTTCACGTCGATCTCAATCGTGTTGTTGTTGGAGTCGATGAACGCGTTGTTCAGGAACAGCTCGGTCCCATCGACAACCGCATCGACCGCGATGTCGTTCGAGGAGCCGCCGGTGGCCGTCGCGCCGGACTCCGTGTCGCGGGCGGATACGCTGACCGTGATGCCGTTCAGGTCCACATCGCTGTTGAGCGGCGCCTGGACGTCGAAGTCCAGGGTGAGGCTGTTGGTCGTCGC
>JAKSDN010000958.1 GCA_022360075.1 Kiloniellales bacterium
CTCCGGCAGGCCCTGGTCCGCGAGTTCCGGCGGCGTGATGTCGCACAGCACATGCTCGGGCATCAGGGTCCAGCCGAGCGCGGGGGGCTCGACCGGCCCGGTGACGGTCTGAACCTGGCCGCGCGCCGCTCGCTCACCGGTCATGGCGCAACGGGGGTCATGACACGGCGGGCTCGCCGACCTTGAAGAGGCGTGCCGGGTTGACCGCCGCCATGGTCTTCAAGTCGTCACGGCTGAAACCCGCGGCCTCCAGGAGAAGCAGAAACTCGCGGAGTCCTTCCACGGGTGGTGGCAGCACGAAGACGCCGCAGTCGCTGGAGACCACCGCCCGCTGCGGCGTGGCGGCATGGATCAGCCGCGCCATCTGCGGAACGCCGACCGCCGAGACCGTATGGCGTTCGGCATCGACGTGAGTCAGCCCTACCTGGGTGGCATGCGAGACGAAGAAGAAGGAGAACTCCGCGAAGGCACCGAGCCCACAGACCTCGGTCACGGTTTGCTCGTCGTAGTGCGAGCAGGGAACCAGGATACGCTCGACGCCCCGGCTCCGCGCCGCCTCGGTCGCCCGCACCGCTTCCGCGGCCGATAGGTGACCGGTGTTGCAGACGGCACCGCGCGCCGCCAACATATCGAGGATCTCCGGCAGCGGATCGGGCAGAGGCCCGGATTCAGGGATCGCCAGGCAGCCATCGACATAGTCGGCTGGGCGCCCTTCCTGCAGGGCGATGTTCCGGGTGTGGTGCGTCGGCAAGGAGATGAAGCGGGCGCCACTCCCGGGCCCATAGCCGTAGTCGAGGGCGATCTGGACCGCCTCGACCGAGACGCCGCCGCAGGGTGGTTCCATGATCAAGCCGCCGAAGACTTCGACGCCGAGCGCCCCCAGCTCACGCGTCGCCAGCGCGGCCAGCCCGGCGCTGTTCGCGAAGTTGTCCATCAAGCCAATGGCCCGCATCCCCGCATCGGCGGCCTGCCGCGCCGCCTGGAAGACATCCAGGCAACGCGCGTTCAGATGCGGACAGGCGTGAACGTGGCAGTCTACCGCACCCTCGAGCAGATCGCTGCCGGGCCTGCTGCGTTCCATGGCCACCTCCAAATCGCTGCCTAGTGCCGCAGGATCTTCTC
>JAKSDN010000729.1 GCA_022360075.1 Kiloniellales bacterium
GGAGTGTCGTCGATGGATGCGGTGATCCAAAGCCTGATTGCCGGTTTTCCGATCTTCATGCTGCATTCCTCGGTGACGCTGGCGATGCTGGCGCTGGGCGTGGCCGTCTACGTCATGATCACGCCCTATCCCGAGTTCCGCTTGGTGCGCGACGGCAACCTGGCCGCCGCCATCTCGCTGTCGGGGGCCATCGTCGGGATCGCGCTGCCCCTGGCCTTCTGCCTGGCGGCGAGCGTCAGCCTGTTCGACATCGTGATCTGGGGCTCGGTCACGGTCGTCTTGCAGCTCGTCGCCTACAAGGTCACCGACCTCCTGCTGCGCGAGCTGCCACGCCGCATCGAGGCCGGCGAGGTCGGCCCGGCCATCCTGCTGGTCGGGATCAAGCTCGCGGTCGCCGCCGTCAACGCGGCAGCCGTCTCGGGATGACCGGGGCCCTTCACGCGCTGCGTAGGACTATGCGGTAGAGCAGCGCCATGCGCGTATCCCGCTTCGCCCTCGCGCTCGCCTGGCTGGTCGTCATGCTGCTGTTCGGCCAATTCGAGCCGGAGATCGCCGGTGGCGAGCGGCGGCCGGCGCCGATCGAGCGGCCGGCCCTGCCCGCCCCCGCCCGGATCGAGCCCGGCCCTCTGGCGGAGCCCTCGCGCGGGGACCCAAGCGTCGAGATGGAGATGGCGGCCTGCGAGGAGCGCTGTATCGGCAGCGCCTTCTCGCTCGACCGGGACGGGCTCTGGATGACCGCCCGCCACGTGGTCGAGGGTTGCCGCAGCCTGGGAATCGCGACCTCGGCGCGCCGGGCGCTGGAGGTGCGTGCCGTCCAGGTCCACCCCGAAGCCGACGTCGCCCTGATGCAGACCGACCGCGGCGGGCCGGCGCTGGCCCTGTCCGATGCGGCGCTGCAAACCGGCCAGGACGGCTATGCCTTCGGCTATCCCCAGGGGACGCCCGGCGAGGTCCACGGCCGGCTGATCGGGCGCCTGCGCGTGCGGATCACGGGCGAGGACCGCTTCGTCGCGCCGGCCATCGCCTGGGCCGAGGTCAGCCGGATCCCCGACTCGCTGCCCGAGCTCGGCGGCATCAGCGGCGGCCCGATGGTGGATGCGAGCGGCCAGATCATCGGCGTCGCCATCGGTGCCTCGATCCGCCGCGGCCGGGTGATCACCGCCGCGCCCCGCTCCCTGCTCGAGTCGCTCGAGCAGGCCAGGGTCACCTTGCCGCCGTCACCGGGCGGCTCCCGTTCGGTCGATACAAGCAACATCACGCGCACCGGCGATGCCCTGCGCCGCGATCTCTCCGTCGCCCAGGTCTACTGCGTGGGCGGCGGCGGCAAGAGGCGGCCGAGGCCGCTTTTCTGAGCAGGATCAGACATTTCCGCTGCAATGAAACCCTGCATCCTTCGAGACGCGCCCTGAAGGGCGCTCCTCAGGATGTAAGAGGGTCAAAAGTCCGGGCCGTGTTGGCCGTATCGAGCGGTGGTGGCGCTTTCCGATCTTGGCTGCAGCGCTGGGGTGCGTGCTTATAGGGGTCGGGAAGGGCGTTTGCCCTCCCCGCCCTCCGAACCGGACGTGCGGTTTTCCCGCATCCGGCTCTCCGGTTGGTGGTTTCCTCATCGGGGGTGTCTCGCGGCCTGCCAGGCTGGGTAAAGTGCGA
>JAKSDN010001448.1 GCA_022360075.1 Kiloniellales bacterium
AAGGCCGCAAAGTCCTGCTCCACCTGATGGCCGGCTCCAAGGAAGATGCCGAGACGGTCTCGGCCTTTTTCCAAGACATGCGCGCCCGCGGCCTGGGCGACCCCCTGCTGGTGGTCTCGGACGGCGCGCCGGGGATCATCAAGGCGATCGAGACCTGCTTCCCGCGCTCGGCCCGCCAGCGCTGCCTGGCCCATCGTCTGAGAAACCTTGCCGCCAAGGTGCCTGAAGATCTCTGGCCCGACTTCAAGGCCCGCGTCCAGGCCGCCTATCAGGCGCCCAGCCGAGCCATTGCCCGCGATCTTGCCGAGGGCCTGGTCGCGGACTACGAGGCCGAGCTGCCCTCGGCTGTGGCCTGCTTCCAAGACGATTTCGAGGCCTGCATCGCGCACCTGCGCTTGCCGGTCACCCACCGCCGCGCAACGCGCACGACCAACCTCCTGGAGCGTCTGTTTCTCGAGGAGCGCCGGCGGCTGAAGATCATACCCAATGCCTTCGGAGAGAAGGCCGTGCTCAAGCTCATGTTCGCCGCCATGACCAGGGCTGCCGAGCGATGGCGCGCCGTCAAGATCACCGACTTCGAGCGACGACAGTTGGCTGCTCTCCGAGAAGAGCTCGATCAAGAATACGAGGCACAAACAGGCCTCAACCAGAGCGCCTCAAAGGACAAACCCCAGCGCAAATTACCCAGCAGATCTCGGACTTGACCTAGGCGGCGTGGTGCATTTGCTACCTAATGCCGGACACCTGCGCGGCGACTCTGGATTGCCACGCCGGCTTACGCCAGCTCGCAATGACGGCAGAAGAACAGATTCAACTCAACGCACCTGAGCATCAAACCTCCGCCCAGGCGCGCACCAGGTTCTCTTTGATCCGATCCAGCCGCTCCTGATGGAGCGAGTCCGGAAGCTCGCTCACGATGTCGTGCCGCACCTGGTCGAGGTCGTAGAGCAGCTCGCGCCGCGAGGCCTCGCGCACCATGGATTGGGCCCATCCCACGGCGGCCAGGCGATGGCCCCGGGTGACCTCCTCGACGTTGTGGAGCATGTTCGCCGGGTAGACGACGACGGTGCCGGCCGTCTCCTTGAAGCGAAGCGCGCCGGCCGGATTCTGGATGACGAGCTCACCGCCGTCGTAGTCGGCCGGATCGTTCAGAAACAGCGTGAAGGAGACATCGGCGCGCAGCGGCTGCCGGTTCAGGCCGCCCATCAAGGCCGCGTCCATGTGGCTCTTGTAGAACATGCCGACGTCGTAGCGGTTGAACATCAGCGTGACCTGACGGGGCAGGGTGTAGCTGGTGAACTGCCGGCGGTTCATCAAGGCGCCCACGACCTTCTGGGTGGCCCGCTCCAAGCCCGGGTTGCCCTGCGCCGATTGCAGGTTGTTCTTCAGCGAGGCCTTGCCGGAAGCCGCGCCCTGGATGAGCTGGCTCTTGGCGAGGATATCGCGCAGCTCTGCGAGGTCGCTCGGCAGCAGGGCGTCGTGCAGTTTCAGCATGTCCGCTTTCCCCAGAGGCAATAGGCCGGGCGTCACCGCGCTTGTACGGGCAGGGCGATCCCGGTTTGCAATGCATCAGAGCATAGGTGAGACGGCCCGCAGGCTCAAAGCGCGAAGCGGCCAGCGCGCCTGACGGACTCGTGCCCGTGACGATGATGCGGTCAGGATTGGTGGAGACGATACAGTCGCCGCGGCGCCTCAGCGCTCCGTGAACGCGGTGCTGGCACCGGCCAACAGCCGGTCGGTCAGGTAAGACAGGATCGAGCGCTCGCCGATGTGGAAGTCGACGTCGACCAGCATGCCCGGGCTCGGCATCAGCAGCGGGCCGGCCGCTTGGTCCTGCGCCTCGTTCACGGCGACTTGGACCAGGAAGAAGCTCTCCTGACTGTTCGGATCGTTCGTGGCATCGGCGGCGATGCGCGCGACCTGGCCGGCAAGCGTGCCGTAGCGGATGAAGTCGTAGGTCCGCACCTTGATCGCCGCGCGCTGGCCAAGCACGACGCTACCGATATCGCGGTCGCGGACGCGCGCTTCGATCATCACGCCTTCGCCCTCGGGGACGACGGTCATGAGCAGCTCGTTCGGCGCGACGGCCTGGCCGGCATTGGCGATCGCCAGGTTCTGCACGATGCCGTCGGCCGGCGCCCGCACGACGAGGTTGCGCCGGCGGGCCTGCTGTTGAGCCAGGAGCTTGCCGTTGACCTCGAGCTCGTCGAGCGTCGCGGCCAGCGCTTCGAAGACCTCGACGTTCCAATTGCGCTCCAGGACGGAGCGCTGCTCCTTGGCTTCCGCCAGCGCCGACACGGCGCTCTCGCGGCCCTCACGCGCCTCGTCGAGCTGACCGCTGATCTCGCTGATCTCGCGCTGCATGGAGAGATAGCGCAGCTTCGGGAAGTAGCCCTTATCCATCAGCACGGCCGTCGAGCCACGTTGTTCCTCGAGAATCTCCAGGCTACGGCTGAGCTGGACGATGCGGTGATCGAGCACGGCGATATCGCTGCGCCGCTGCTCGATGACCCTTTCGGCGGCGACCCGCTCGCTCGCCTGCGCAAGCCGACGCGCGTCGTAGAGCTTGGTCTGCGCCTCGACCAGGTCGGGCCGGTCGTGCTTGAGCGCCGCCGGAAAGGCGATCGGCTGGTCTTCCGCCTCGGACTGCAGGCGTGCGAGATCGGCCATCAGCTTCGCCTGCCGTCCACGGATCTTGGCGATCTCCTCGTCGAGCAGTTCGGCATCCAGGACCGCCAAGGCCTGGCCCGAGGACACGCGCTCGCCTTCACCGACCAGCACTTCGGCGACGCGGCCGCCCTCGGCATGATTGACGTTCATCACGCTCGCGAGCGGGCGAACCTGCCCCGGAGCCGTGGCGACCTTTTCGACCTGGGACAGCCCAGCCCACAACAGGGCCGTTGCCACGACGAGCGTAACGGTGAGCAGCAGGAGTCGCGCGGCCGGCGAGTGCTCGCGCTCGGACAGCGCTTGCGCCTCGGGTAGAAACTGACGGTAGCGAGCCACGATCCGCTGCGGGCGCTGCGCCAGGCCCTGAGCGAGGCTGCGCTCCACGACTCAGGCTCCCATCGCCAGGCTGGCCGCCGGGACCTGGCCTTCCTCGCCCGAAAGCCTGACGACTTTCGGTCGTGACGCCAGCGGCGTGACCGTGCCGCCCTCGACGCGCAGCACACGCGAGGCGATGGCGACCGGCGTCGGCCGGTGGGACACGAGAATGATCGTCCGATCGCCGTGGGCGCGCTTGAGGTTCGCCATGAGGTGCTTTTCGGTCTCCGCGTCGAGGCCGCTCGTCGCTTCGTCGAGAATCAGGATGCGCGGATTGCGGATGATGGCGCGCGCGATGCAGATGAGCTGCTTCTGGCCCGCCGAGAGGCCGCGGCCGCTCTCGGACAGGAGGGTATCGTAGCCATTGGGCAGCCGCTCGATGAAGCCGTGGGCACCGACGAACTTGGCCGCGGCGACGACGCGTTGCGGGTCGACACCCTGCAGCCCGATGGCGATGTTCTCGCGAATGCTGCCGGCGAAGAGCTGGATCTCCTGCGGCACGACCGCGACCTGGCTGCGCAGGTGCGCGGGTGCGATATGCCGGATGTCCATGCCGTCCAGCAGGATGCGGCCGCTGCTGGGCGCATAGAGGCCCTGCAGGGCCCGGACCAAGGTCGTCTTGCCGGCGCCGGAGGCACCGACCACCGCGACCACCGCGCCCGCCTCGATCTGCAAGGTGACGTCGCTCAGCACCGCCGGCCGATCGGTCGCGGGTTGAAGCGTGACCGCCTCGAGGGCGATGGTGCCGCGTAGGCGCGGCGTCTCGGTTCGCGTGCCGGGCTGCCGCTCCGGTGCCGCGGACATGATGGCATCGAGGCGCCCGAAGGCGGCCCGCACTTCTTGAAGCTGCGACCAGGCGGCGACGATCTTGCGCGCCGGCCCGAGGATCCGCGCGCCCAGCAGATTGGCCGCGATCAGCGCGCCGAGCGACAGATTGCCGGCGATCACCTCCAGCGCGCCGACATAGACGATGCCGAGGATCACCATGTGCTGTAGCCCGTTGCCGAGTGCCGCAGCGAGGCTCGAGAGATGGCTCGCCTTGAAGCCGGTGCCGGCCGACAGCGCCAACCGCTCGCCCCAGCGGTGCTCGACCTCGCGCTCCAGCCCGAGGGACTTGACGGTGATCGCATTGTTCACCGACTCCGCCAACAAGGAGGTCTTGGCGGCCTGAGACAGGAAGCTCTGCTCGACCAGACGCGCTTGGGCGCGATGGCAGATCAGAGAGATCAGCACGAAGACGGGGATCGCCGCGCTGGCGATCCAGGCGATCGTCGGCGAGATGAAGAACAGTGCGGCCAGGAACAGGAAGACGAAGATCATGTCGACCAGCACCAACGGCATCTGGCCGGAGAAGAATTGCCGGATGACGTCGAGCTGGCGCAGGCGCTCGTTGATCACGCCGAGCGAGGTGGTCTCGAAGTGGTGATAGGGCAGCCGGAACAGCCGATGCATGACCTCCGAGCCGATCATGGCGTCCAGGCGCGCCGCCGTGTGGCTCGAGACGTAGCCACGGATCGCGCGCAGCAGCACATCGAAGCCATAGACCGCGACCATGCCGATGACGAGGACGTGCAGGGTGTCGAGGGCACCGTAGGTGATGACCTTGTTGAAGACGGTCATGAGAAACAGCGGCGGCGCCAGCACGAAGAGATTGATCAGCAGCGAGGCCAGCAGCAGCTCACGAACCGCGCCGCGCACACGGACCCGGAGTCTACGGCGCCAATCGCCTGCCTCCGCCGCATCGCCCGGCGGCGACATCAGGAGAGCCGCGCGGCCTTGCGTCTGCGCGTCGTCGAAGCTGAGCTGGCCGCGCGCGCCGGTAACCGGGTCCAGGGCCGTCAGGCCCGAATCTTCGCGCTCCACGACGACCCGCGGGCCGCGCCGGGCACGGCCCAGAAGGACAAACGGCACGGGCAGATGCCGCAAGCGATCGGCGGTCAGCCGCTCGATCTTCGTTCGATAGCCGAGCCGCTGGGCCAAGAAGCGAAAGCCGCGCGGGCTGAGGCCGCGTTCGGGAATCACGCCTAGCGTCGCGATCTCCGCCTCGGCGACCGGCCGGTTGTGGTGGCGCGTGAGATGGGCGAGACAAGCGAGAAGCGGATCGCGACCGCCGGGAACCGGCGGCACGCCTTCGCTGGCGTGCGACCTGGGAGAAATCCCTCTGCTCCCATCCGTCATGTCTTGTCCCTTCCGCTCCGATCGGTTCCGTTGCGGGTCGTTAGAGTGTGGCGGCCTCCTGCTCGTCGTCGCGCCAGAGCTCTTGCAGGTGCGCGTCGAGGGGCTCACTCGGCGGATCGAAGACCATGGTCTCGAGCCCGCCGTCGGCCGCCTCGAGGACGATCGGCGCCGCTTCGCCTGCCGGTCGGACGGGCTGCGGCTCGCCGAGCGTCTCGGTAACGCGCGGCGCGAGATCGACGCCAGCGATCAGGTCCGACACCGTGAGACTGCGCCCATCCATCTCGATGCCGGCCAAAGCCTGGGCGTTGTCCAGGAAGGCCTCTACGGTCGCCACCTTGGCGTCCTCGCCGACGGCATTGCGCACCAAGAGCTCGAGATCGCCGTCTTCGGTGATCTGGCCCCACACACCATCCTCCGGCGCGAAGCCACGGAGTCGGATCAGGTTCAAGCCGATCTCGTCGGCGATGACATCGATGCCGGTCTCGCCGCTCGTGATCACGTAGGTATCGCTGCCGGCGCCGCCTTCGAGCCGGTCGCTGCCGGCACCACCGTCCAGGAGGTCGGAGCCGCCGCGTCCGATTAGCCAGTCCGCTCCGTCGCCACCGAAGAGCTGATCGTCGCCCGCGTCGCCGGCGAGCCAGTCGTCGCCGATGCCGCCCTCCAGCCGATCATCGCCGTCGCCGCCGACCAGCCTGTCGTCGCCCCGATCGCCGGCCAGCGCGTCCTGCCCGTCGGCGCCGAACAGGCGGTCGTCGCCCCCGCCGCCCGACAGGCTATCGTCACCCGCCCCGGCATGGATCGTGTCGTCCGCCGGCCCGGCGCGGAACCAGTCGTCGCCGTCTCCCACGAGGTCGGAGCCCTCGATCAGATCCTCGGTGGCGATCTCGCGTCCGTTCAGCTCGACCCCGGCAAAGGCCTCCGGATTGTCGGCGAAGTCCTCGACCGCCGCCACCGCGCGCATGGCACCATCGGGCTCGTAGACGAAGATCTCGAGACTGCCGCCGTCTCGTTGCACGGCCCAGACGCGCGTGTCGGGATCGAAACCGTCGAGCTCGATCCTGTTGATGCCCTCGCTATCGACGATCAGGTCGACGCCGTCGTCGTCGGCCGAAAGCAGATAGCGGTCGTCGCCGGCGCCGCCGTTGAGCGTGTCCTCGCCGAGACCGCCGCGCAGCCAGTCGTCATCCGCGCCGCCGTACAGCCGGTCGTGCCCGGCGCCGCCGGAGAGACTGTCCGCGCCGGCATCGCCCGAGAGCAGATCGTCGCCGCTGCCGCCATCGGCGACGTCGTCACCCGCGTGACCGAAAATCAGGTCGTAGCCATCGCCGCCGGACAAGCGGTCGTTGCCCCGCCCGCCTTCGAGGAAGTCACTGCCGCTGCCGCCATCGACACTGTCGTCGCCCGACCCACCCCGGAGGCGGTCGTGGCCGGCACCGCCGACCAAGATGTCGGCACCGTCGTCGCCTTCCAGCAGATCGCCGCCATTGCCGCCGAACAGTCGATCGTCGCCGGCACCACCGCTACCGCGATCGTAGCCGTCGTCCCCGTGCAGTTCGTCATCACCAGCGCCCCCGACCAGGCTGTCACCACCCGTGCCGCCGGCCAGCCAGTCCGCACCGGCGCCACCGTCCAAGTGATCGACGCCCGCGCCGCCCGAGAGACTGTCGTCACCGGCGCCGCCGTCGAGCCAGTCATCGCCCTTGTGACCGGCCAGCCAGTCGTTGCCGGATCCGCCGTATGCCGCGTCATCGCCCAAGCTGCCTTGGAGCCGGTCGTCTCCCAGGTCGCCGAAGAGCTGGTCGTCGCCGTGGCCACCGTTCAGCCAGTCGTCACCCTCCTCGCCATAGAGCTCGTCTTTTCCATCGCCGCCATAGAGCGCGTCGTCGCCGAGACCCCCGGCCAGGAGATCGTCCTGCAGACCGCCGAACAGCCAATCGTCGCCCGCGGCGCCGAGCAGCACGTCATGGCCGTCGCCGCCGAAGAGAAAATCGGCCCGGCCGCTGCCGACCAGAACGTCATCGTCGCTCTGCCATTCGTCGCGCGCGAGCCAGACCTCGACCGGTGCCTCGGCCTCCGGCTCGACCGGGTCCGAGGCCGGGCCCTGCCGCGGCGCGTTGGCGACGACCTGGGTCGCTTGAGCGGCAGCGCTGGAGGCCTCGGCCTCGCCGCTCTCCTGCGGCAGGATCTCCGGCAACGGACCTGACTCCGCTCGCTCCGCGGCAACATCGCTTTCATGGATGACCGGCTCGGCCTGCCGGCTGACAAGCGGCGCCTCGACCGTGACGGAGGCGCCGGAAGACAACCGCCCGGGCTCCTCATGAGCCTCAGGCACGATCTCCAGCGCCGACCCGTCGAAGCTCCCTTCGACCTGAACGGGGCCGTTGGACATTGGCTCGTGACCGGCGTGCTCCGTCTCAGCGGCGCCTCTGTCGTCGAGCCCGCCGAGCTCGCTTCGCGGCAACGTCGGATCGATAGCCTGGGCCGCCATCGCTTTGTCGGGCATTAGCGCAAGCGCCGCGTTGAGTCCGGCGAGGAACGCGGCGATCTGTCCGGTCCAGCCGCCAGCGCCGGCATCGCCCGGCGCGGCCTCGAGTCCGGCTGCCTGCGATTCGGTGGCGAACAGCTTCTGGCAGACGACGGCGACGAAAGCGCCGAGCAGCAGGCGCGCGCCGATGGAACGGGAGAGGCGTGCCGCGGCCAAGATCCGGCCTGCCGCGGAGGGACATTGCTTGATGCTCTCGAGCACGACGCGGTGAGCGAGCGCGGGATGATGCGACAAGGCGATCGCGATCAGCTCACGCGCCTTGTCAGGGTTGGTGCGCACGGCGTCGGCAACTTGGCGGACGATCGCCATCTCCCTGGCGTCCAGGGATCCGTCGGCCGGCCCCGTGGCGCGCTGCTGCCCGGTGGCACCGTCGCGGCAGCCATCGCGAGCCTCAGCATACGGCTGCTCGACCGCCGTCTCGCCGTTCGGCGGATCGCTTCGTAACAGCCTCCAGCCGGATGTCTTGCTCTGGGAGTGTCGCGGCATGCTCGTCTTGGTCCGTTGTCGCGCTGGTCCTGGCCCTTTTGGCTGTCCGGCCTTCGCACCGGTCGGTTAAGCGGGCGTTACGACACTTGGTGCATAGTCTCTTAACCGCGGTTAAGGCGGGGTTAATGACGGCTTGGGTCGAACGACGCGGTCGGCGGGAAAACGCGCCACCATGATCGTTCCCTGACCGGCGCTGCTGAGCACCTCGAGGCCGCCGCCGTGGGCCTCCAAGAGCTTTTTCGTCAGAGGCAGGCCGAGGCCGGTGCCCTGATCCCGAACGCCCCGGTTGGCGCCGATTTGCCCGAAGGGCGCCAAGGCGATGGGTAGGTCGTCGGCATGCATGCCGACACCGGTGTCGAGCACAGAGATAACGAGCCCCTGCTCGGGGTCCCTGTCGGCGGTGAGCAGCACCTCGCCGCCCTTCGGCGTAAACTTGACCGCGTTGGCGAGAAGATTGATCAGGATCTGCCGCAAGCGCCGCTCATCGGCGTAGAGCTGCGGCAGCTCCGGCGCCAGGACCACGGAGAGCTCGACCTGCTCGGCCTGCGCATTCTGCTCGATCATCTTGGTACAGGCCTGGATCACCGACGCGACGTCGACGACTTCCTCGTTCAGCTCCAAGCAGCCGACGTCGGCCTTGGAAAGGTCAAGGATCTCGTTCACCAGGCCCATCAGATGCTTGCCGCTGTCGAGGATGTCGCCCACGTACTCCCGGCACTTGGGATGGGGCTGCGGGCCGAAGACCTCGCTCTGCAGGACATCGGCGAAGCCGATGATGGCATTCAAGGGCGTGCGCAGCTCGTGGATGAGGTTCGCCGTGAACTGGAAGCTCGTGTCCTTGCTGCCAACCTTGGCGGCGGCCAAGTCGGCGCGCAGCCGGGCGATCTCGGAGCGCTCGCTGCGGTCGGCGATCAAGGTGACGTAGGATTGCAGGTCGCCGAAGTCGTCGAAGACCGGCGCGAGCGTCAGCTTCGCGTTGAAGTCGGATCCGTCCTTGCGGTAGAGCCTGAGCTCGTTCGACGCGCTGCGCTGCTCGACCCTGGCCGCCTCGAGGCCATGGAGCGTCTTGGCGTCGCTTTCTGGGCCGTGAAACAGGCTCTGCTCGGCGCCGATGATCTCGCCGCGGGTATAGCCCGTGAGCTGCGACAGAGCATCGTTGGCGAAGGTGAACTTGCGGTTCCCGGCGCCGGCGTCGCTGATGGCCACACCGACCGAAAGATGCTCGAGGATCGCTCGATGGCGCTGATTCTCTCGCTTGAGGTCCTGGATGACGTCGATCAGGTAGGCGATGCCGGAGGCTTCGCTGGGCAAGGTCGGCCCGGCTTCGGCGGTCAGCGGCGAGTCCGGCTCGACGGCGCGCAGCGTCGCGCCAGGCCGATCGCTCCTCCTATCCGAGCCTTGGCTCACCACCCGTCAAACCGCTCCCTGGACGACTTCGCGTCACGCCTCGGTCCGGCCTCAAGCGGCTCTGTGGTCCCGAAGACGCCCTATCGGTCGGCGGTCATGATTTCTTAGCCAAGGTTAACGAAGCCTTAAGGCAGGCCCAAAGGCACGTGGATTGCCAGCAATGAGGCGAAACGGCGGGCGGACAAGCGACGGGGGCGGAAGCCGTCGGCCCCCGCCCCCGATCTTGTTCTTGAGGTTTAGACGTGTGCCGACGCGCTGCCTAGACCCGGCCGGCGCCGTTGTGCCACGCCGGCACGAAAGGCCGCGGCGCGGAGCGCTTGGCCGCGACCGCACGCCGAAGCGCCGGCTTCTTGGCCGACGTCGCGCGCGCGACCTTGGGCTTGCGCACCGAGATCCGCTTGGCCGCCTTCTTCGGCGAGCTCTTGCGGGCCACGGGCTTCTTCGCGCTGACCCGCCGCACGGGCTTCTTGGCCGTGAGCTTGCGGGCCGTCGTCTTCTTGGCGGTCCGCTTGACGCTCGGCCTCTTGGCGGCGGTCTTGCGCGCGACCGTCCGCTTCTTGGCCGCCGTCTTGCGGGCGGTCACCTTCTTGGCAGGGCTACGCCGCGCCGTCGTCTTGCGAGCAGTCGTCTTGCGAGCAGTCGACTTGCGCGCGGTGGTCTTGCGCGCCGCAGTCTTACGAGCGGTGGTCTTGCGAGCGGTGGTCTTGCGCGCAGTCGTCTTGCGCGCGGCCGTCCGCTTCTTGGCCGCCGTCTTGCGGGTCGCGACCTTACGCGCCGTCTTACGGGCGGTCGTCTTGCGGGCGGTGGACCTGCGCGCGACGGTCTTACGCGCGGCCGTGCGCCGCTTGGCCGCCGTGCTGCGCTTCTTGGCCGCCGACTTCCTGGCGGTGCTCTTTCTGGCCGTGGTCTTCTTGGCGGCGGTCTTCTTGGAAGCTGCCACCACCTGCTTGGCGACCTTAGCCAGCTGGCGGCTGGCCGAGGTCAGGTCCTTGGCTGCGGACTTGAGCTCCTTAGTCATGGCTCGAAGCCGTTTCAATTCCATAGCCGAAGGAGTTTCCTTTTTAGGCATTGTTCAATCCTCGTCGATGTAGGGAGAAAACAAAGAACTCGGCACACTGGCGTTTGCTGGTGTAAGGCGGATCTGTTAACAAACCCTTACCTACAAGATATTTTGTCAAGCGATTCGGCTATATTTGTCAATTCTTCCGTTCGTTTTACCCGCTGCTAATGTCCCGGCCTCATTGTCGGCCTGTCGCAAGGTATGCGACACGGCCCGTTCGGATCAGGTAGGTAAACCGGCCGCGCCGGCGCGGGCGGGCCAAGCGCGAGGACGACGGCTCAGGCCCTGCCGCTGCCTTGCGTCGAGGTCTGCGGGGCCTGCCGCCTGCGCCTCCGCTTAATCTTCCATTAACGATAGATCATTGTTTTGCCACAGTTCTTCGACTGCATCGGAGAACTCGATCGACTATATTATTGGACATGAGCAAGACTTCTCCCGTCGTCGTCGCCATGGCCGACGAGAAAGCTCGACGCGACAAGGTGTATCCGGCGCAGAGCTTGCGCCTGGCTAAGCTCGTCGCTGAGATCAATCGGGCCATGGAGATCCGGGACTATGCCCGGCTGGTCGACCTGGGCAACCGGCTAGCGACCGACGCGATCATCGCCCAGGCCCTGGAGGGCAGCGACCGCAAAGCCCGCGAGGCGCTCTAGTGGTTCAATTCCGACACTTGAGTCCGATGAAATTGGATCAAGTGTCGACCAGAATTGGACCTAAACAAGGAGTTACCTAGTGGGGCGGCCCGAGGTTCCGGGATCGGAATGTCGGAGTCGAACCCTAGGAGCGGCGACGATCCCGCCTCCCGGGACTGCCGTGTCAGAAAGGCTCTCCGGCAATTGGCGGGAGCGCCCTCCGCTGACGGCGCGGCGCGCCTGTAGGCCACAACATGCGGCCAACCTTTGGTCATTCAGCCCCAATATATAGATCGAGCGGTCACCGATGAGCGGCTGTCGGTCACGCACACGCCGAGAGTCCGACCGCTGCGCCGGTTCGTGCGCCAAATCGGAGCCATAGAGACCGTCAGCAGGCCAGTTGCCGAAAATCGTTACCGATCAAATATTTATGAGTCAATCGCCGCGAGCGAAATGCCGGCGACAACCACCCTGTTCCTCAATACGATGATCGATCATCTATATGAAGCAGCCTAGATTGCGTGAAACGCTATATATTGCGTTCACGTGTTTCGTGCCGACGGATTGCCGGCGCCCGCCATGCCGGAACCGAGTCCCGTGATCACTGCGTGGTGCAGGTCGTCGGTCGAAAGAGAAGGGAGAATGGTGCCGCCTGTAAGACTCGAACTTACGACCCCCGCATTACGAATGCGATGCTCTACCAACTGAGCTAAGGCGGCACGTCAGGACGACTGCGGCGGACAGTAGTTCAGGCCCCGAGGCCCGTCAACGCCCGCCCGGTGACGCTGAAAGCTAAGCCAGACTTGGGTGAAGCAGCCCTTAACGCGAGGAGCTGGACTCCACGACCGACGTCGAGGCCGCGCCCGAAGCGGCTGCGGGCACGGTCGCGGACACACCGCCTGCACCGGCCTGGAGACCCGCCGTCGGCACCGCCACGGCGGGCGTCTCCGCCGGCGGCTTGCTCGCCGGCGCCGGCGCGCTGCCGCGCTCTGCCTCGAGCGTCTCGATCAATGCACCGCCGTCGGTCGCGAGCGTCGGGGCCGAGACCCTGGGCGGCCGGCTCCAACGCAGCGAATCGAAGCTGTTGCAGGCCCCGCAGCGCGCCGACCAGTCGTCTGCGACCGTCCCACAGCTCTCGCAGACCCAGGCCGGCTCCGCCGGCGCGTCGGCGGCGCGCAGCAGCCACGAGCGCGCCTTCGCCACGTCCTCGTGCTCGGCTTCCTCGAGCCGGGCCATGAGGCGGCAGACCCGCTCGCCCGGCGTGGCATCGTCCTCGGCCTCGATGATCTTGGCGAGATAGCGGCGCGTTTCGCCCCAGAGCTCCGCCTCGAAGGCGGCCTCCGCCAAAGCCAAGCGGCTTTCCGGATGCTCGGGGCGGCTGGCGACCAGCCGGGAAATCTCCTGAAGCCCCTCGATCGGCTTGCTTTGCGCCTTGATCTTGCGATAGGCGGCGACGAGGCGCGGATGCGGGCCGTCCGCCCAGGCTCGCTCCAGCAGCTTCACCGCGTCGCGCCGGCGCCCATTGTCGACGTGCAGCTCGGCCAGCAGCAAGGTCGCCGGCACAAGATCCGGGGCGAGCTTACGCGCCTCCTTGACCATCTTGATCGCGGGCTCGCGCTGCCGCTTGTTCCTGGCGGCCTCGGCCTGCTCGACCAGCAGCACGGCGCGCCGGCGCTTGGAGTCGGCGGCCGGCAGCGCCTTCGTCTTGGCCGCATCCTTGATCGCGGCCTGCGCGCCCTCCAGGTCGCCGGCCTTCTCGCTCAGCTCGAACAGCGTCTCCAGGACCCAGGCGGAGTTCGGGCGCAAGCGCTTGGCCTGACGGGCGTAGTCGAGCGCAGCCGCGTCGTCGCCCTGGCGCAGCGCCTGCATCATCAGGCCACGCAATCCGAGGAAGCGGAGATCCTCGATCTTCAGCATCGCCTCGAAATAACGCTTGGCGGCCTGCTCGTCGCCCTCGAGCTGCGCGGCCTGGGCCGAGAGCAGCATCGTCAGGGGCGGATCCTCCAGCAGGCTGCTCGCCTTGCGCGCCCAGCGCTGCGCCTCCTCGGCATCGCCCGCCGCCACCGCGACCATGCCTTGCGACAGCGCCCGGTAGCCGCGCCGCTCGCGGCTGCGCTCGAAGACCCGGCCGAGCTGGCCCGGCACCCGCCAGAGCGAGCCCCAGAAGCGGTAAGCCAAGGCGGCCAGGATGCCGAAGATAAAAGTGATGAAAAGCAGCACGCCGACCGAGGTGTCGACGCGGTAGCCGAGCCATTCGAGCGTGACCTCGCCGGGCTGCAGGGCCAGCCACCAGGCGACATAAACCAGGACCGCGAGCTTGGCGAAGAAGAGCAGTGTCCTCAGCATGACCGCGTTTCCCTAGCCTTCGATGCCGGCGAGCTTGGCGATCGCCTGCGCGCTGAGCTGCGCCACCGCCCGGTCGGCCGCCAGGCGCGCCTCCGCCCGGGCATGCCAGGGTGCGATGGCGCCCACGGCTTCGCCGTCGAGGGCAGCGAGCTCGCTCAGGGCACCGGCCAGATCGCCGCTCTTCAGATGGGCTTCCGCGCGTGCCAGCACGGCCCCGGAGTCGACGCCGTCGACCGGGCCGATCGGTCTGAGGGTCACGATCTTCGAGACCCGCCGCAAAACGCCCGAAACCCAGCCGTCGGCGCGCTCCCCGTGGCCGAGCGCCGCCGCCGCCCGCGCCGCCGCCGGGAACTCCCGGCGCAGATCGGCATGGGTCGGGATGCCGGTCTCGGCATGGCCTTCCAAGGGCGCGAGCAGAGCCGCCAGCTCGGCGTCCTCCGCCAAAAGCGCTTGCAAGACGGCGAGTTCGGCGGCGAAGCCGTCGGCGTTGCGCAAAGCCTCGCGGAGTTGGCCGACTGCCAGGGTCAGGGCCGAGCCGGCGCTCGCTTCCGAGGCATTGGCTTCTCCGGCTGCGGCCTGATCCGCCACGGCCGCGCGCAGGGCTTCGGTCGCCTCGTCTTGACTGGCGAGCGCGGACTCGGCGGCGTCCAGCCGCGCAGCGAGCGCGGTCAAATCGTCGGGCGAGACCGTGGGCGCCGCCGCACTCGCCTCCAGCGCATCGACGCGGGCCGCCACGCTCTCGGCCCGAGCGGCCAGATCCTCGGCGCGAGCCGCGGCGGACTCGCTCTGCGCCGTCAGCCGGTCGAGAACAGCCGGGTCGATCGCCGGCTCGGGCGGCATGGATTCGAGGTCGGCGAGACGCGCCTCGAACGCCGCGAGGGCGGCAGCCGTGGCTGCCACCTCGTCCGGCGGCATGCTCGCTTCGAGCGCGGCCAGCCGGCTTTCGATGTCGTCGAGGCCGGCGAACACGGCGTCACCTTCGCCCGTTGGCGGACTCGCTTCGAGCGCGGCCAGGCGGCCCTGCAGATCGGCGAGATCGACGCGCAACGCCTCGAGCGCATCAGAACCGGCATCCGCTTCGCCTTCCTCCGTGGCAAGTGCTTCCAAGCGCCCCTCGAGGCCCTGAAGACCAGCGGACAAACCGGCCAGCTCCGTCTCGAGCCGCGCGACGACCGCCGGATCGACAGACTCCTCCCCGGCAACGGCCTCGGACTCGCCCGCTGCCTCGGGGTCGATCAGGCCGGTGTAAGGTAGCCAGAGATCCCGGGTGTAGACCGCGCCAGCCGCGCCTCCCGCCAACACCAGAACGCCCAGCAGAAAGCCGCCGATCCAGGCGCCACGCGAGGAGGGGCGCGGCGCGAGCGCCGGCGGTGGAGCCGCGCTCTCCGACTTCTCAGCCTCACGGGTTTGCTCGGTGGGCACGGTCTTGTCCGCCGGCTCGGCTTCGGCCTGGTCGTCGGTCGCGGTGCTGGAGGTCGTGGCCGCTGAAGTCGCTCGACTGGCCGCGCTAGCCTTGCTCGCGGCCGACACCGGACTGTCCGCGGCTCCACGGTCGCGCGCAGGCTTGGCCGCCTCTCCTTCGTCCTTCTCCGCCTCTTCGCCGGACGCCGCACGGCGTGCAGCGGCAGGCGGCTGTGCGCTGGCCTCGAGCTGAGCGCCATCCACATCGATGCCGTGGCGCGTCGCGGCTGCGAGTATGTCTGCATGGCGGGCGGCCGGGATCACCGCGCGCTCGCGCCAGCCCTGAACGGTGCTTACGGCCACGCCCAGTTTCGCGGCCATCGGCCGGATGCCGCCGAAGGCGGCGATGATCGCGAGCGCGGGTGCCGGCTCGGCAGCCGAGGGAGCGTCGGCATCGCCTGTCGATTTTTCGTCAGCCATGATTTCCGTCGTCTGTTCCGACTCTGCTCGTTCCGTCTGCCCCGTCGCACCCGCGGCCATCTCGGCCCCGAGCCGTTCGCTGAGAGCATCCAGCCGTCCCAAGAGGGACTCCGTATCCGGACTGGGGGCGACTTCGACTCCGGCCCAATCGCATAGCCGAAGCTCCCCCGCAACCGCCTCGCTAAGACAGAGGGCGTGACAATGCCTGAGGTCGGCGCTCAAACCACCCTCGCGCAGAAGCCTAACAAAGGTCTTTCCGCTGCGGGGAGAGAAAAACAGGGCAGCATCGATTTCGCCGCGTTCGAGCGCGGCGCGGACCGGAGCGGGCAAAGCCGTCGCTGGCTCGGCGCGATAGAGGACAGAGCGGCGCAGCGTAAAGCCGGCGCGCTCGAGATCGCCCTTGAGATCGCCGGCGAGGACGCTCGCCGCGCCCTGGAAGAGCGCGCCTTCCGACGGACGCAGGCCGGCTGCGACCAGCGCCGCCAGGTCCTTGACGTCGCCGGCGGCACTCTCGATCTGGCGGAAGCCGGCATCGCGCGCCGCGCGCGCGGTCGCGTCACCCACCGCAAAGACCGTCAGGTCGCGCGCCGCGGTCAACGCGGCGAAGGCCCGCACACCGTTGGCACTGGTAAAGAGCAGTGCCTGCAACCCGGTCAGATCGCCGATCAGGCGTTCGGCATCGCCCTGGGCCGGGACGATGGTGAAAAGAGGCGCCTGCAGAACCTCGTGGCCGCGCGCTTCCAGCGCCGCGGTCAGGGGCTTCGCATCATCGGCGCTGCGGGTGACCAGGACGCGCATCAGGCCTCCGCCAGCGCGGCAAAAAAAGCGGGCCCGGCGAGGCCGCGCAGCTCGTGTCCGACTTCGCGGCCCAGCACCTCGGCGTCGCTTCGCGCGCCGCTGCGTTCGGCCCGATGCAAGGCGCTGCCGTCGGGCATCGCCACAAGAGCGCGCAGATGCATCGTGCCGTTCGACCCTGCGAACTCCGCGAGCGCTGCGATCGGCGTTCGGCAGGAGCCGTCGAGCACCTCCAGGCAGGCGCGCTCGGCGGCGACCCGACAGGACGAGTCCGGATCGTCGAGCGGGGCCAGGAACGCGCGCGTCTTGTCGTCGTCAGCCCGCATCTCGATGCCGATCGCCCCCTGGGCGACGGCCGGCAGCATCTCTTCGCTGGTCAGCACCGCCGTGATCCGGTCGGCCTGGCCCAAACGGCGCAGGCCGGCGACCGCCAAGAGCGTGGCGTCGACCTGGCCCTCGGCCAGCTTGCGCAGCCTGGTGTCGACGTTGCCGCGCAGCGGCACGACGCTGAGGTCGGGCCGCGCGGCGAGCACCTGCGCCTGGCGCCGCAAGCTCGAGGTGCCGACCACCGCGCCCGCGGGCAGCGCGGCGAGCGCCGCGCCATCGGCGCAGAACAGGGCGTCGCTCGGGTCCTCGCGCGGCAGCACGCAGTCGATGACGAGACTGTCCGGCAGCCAGGTCGGCACGTCCTTCATCGAGTGCACGGCGGCGTCGATGCGGCCGTCGAGCAAAGCCTCCTCGATCTCCTTGGTGAACAGGCCCTTGCCGCCGATGTCGGCGAGACTGCGATCCTGAATCCGGTCGCCGCTGGTTTTGATCACCACGATCTCGACCGCATCTTCGGCGGCCAGCTCGGCGTGGCTCTCGGCCAGCCGACGACGCACCTCGCGAGCCTGCGCGAGGGCGAGCGGAGAACCGCGCGTTCCGAGCCTGAAAAGCGCCTGTGCGGTCATGGCGGCACAGCTTTAGGCTTAGCCAAAGGCGCGCGCAAGGCAGCTTTTATGACGCTTTGCCGCGCGCCCGGCCGCGCTGGCAAAGGCCCGGCGCTGGCAGTAAGGTCGCGCGGCACCATCCTGCGACCGAAACGAGAGCCCCGAACCTATGCGCGTGCTCGGCATCGAGACCTCTTGCGACGAGACCGCCGCCGCGGTCGTCGCAACGCCGCGGCGCATCGAGTCCAACCTGGTGCTGTCCCAGCTCGAGGCTCATCGGCCCTACGGCGGCGTGGTGCCCGAGATCGCCGCGCGCAGTCACCTCGACCACCTCGACCGGCTGGTCGCCGACGCCCTGGAGGCCGCGGACTGCGACTTCGCCGCGCTCGACGGCGTCGCCGCCACGGCCGGCCCCGGGCTGATCGGCGGCGTCTTCGTCGGCGTCATGACGGCCAAGGCGATCGCCGCAGTCCGCGGCCTGCCGTTCCTGGCGGTGAACCACCTCGAAGGCCACGCGCTGACGGTGCGCCTGACCGAGGACGTCGACTTCCCTTATCTCCTTCTTCTGGTTTCGGGTGGCCACTGCCAGCTCCTCATCGTCGAGGAGGTGGGACGCTACCGCCGTCTCGGCAGCACCAAGGACGACGCAGTCGGTGAGGCCTTCGACAAGGTGGCCAAGCTCTTGGACCTCGCCTACCCGGGAGGGCCCGCGCTGGAGCGTTGCGCGCGCGACGGCGATGCAGCGCGCTTTGCGCTGCCGCGGCCTTTGCTCGGCCGTCCCAGCCTCGACTTCTCCTTCTCCGGCTTGAAGACGGCCGTGCGCCATCAGGTCGCCGACCTCGGCGCCGCGCGCCTCGGCGAGCGCAACCGCGCCGATCTCGCGGCCTCGTTTCAGCAGGCCGTGGCCGACGTGCTGGCGGACCGCTGCGCGCGCGCGCTCGAAGTCTTCCGAGAGCGGACCGGGCGCGCAGGGCCGCTGGTGGTCGCCGGCGGCGTGGCGGCGAACCGGACTCTGCGCCGTCGCCTTGCCGAGGTTGCCGAGGCCGCGGGCGGGCGCATGATCGCCCCGCCGCCGGCGCTCTGCACGGACAACGCCGCGATGATCGCCTGGGCCGGGCTCGAGCGCTTGCAGCGCGGCCTGGTCGATCCGCTCGACTTCGCGCCGCGGCCGCGCTGGCCGCTCGAAAGCCTGTCGCCCGCAAGCGCAGGCGCACCCCTCGAGGCCGCCCTGCCATGACCGAGCCGACCCTCGCCGAAGCCTCCGCGCCCGGCCCCAGCCTCGACCGGGTGGAGGTCCGCAACCTCTTTCCGACGCCGGTCGCGGTCACCAGCCTGCCCGGTGCCGCCGCCCTCAATGCCGCGCTCAAGGCGACGATCCTCGAACACGAGCAGAGCCACCCCAGCACCCAGCACAGCAACCTCGGCGGCTGGCAATCGCGCTGGGACTTCGCCGAATGGAGCGGCGCGGCCGGCCGCCAGGTGCTCGAAAGCGCCCGCGCGCTCGCGACGCAGCTCACCAGCAACCGCCAGGGCCAGGCGGTCCGGGTCGATTGGAAGATGAACGCCTGGGCCAACATCAACCGCCACGGCCAGGGTAACGAGTTCCACACCCATCCCGGTTCCTTCTGGTCCGGCAGCTACTACGTCGACGACGGCAGCGCGAGCGCCGGCCAGGATGTCGGCGGCGAGTTCGAGATCCAAGATCCGCGCGGCGTGGCGCCGGCCATGTATGCGCCGGCCCTGACGGTGGCCGGCCGCGCCGGTACCGCCATGGGCGCCGTCGAGATGCTGCGCCCGCGCGCCGGCATGATGATTCTGTTCCCGGCCTGGCTGCAGCACGCGGTGCGGCCCTACCGGGGCACGACGCAGCGCATCTCGATCGCCTTCAACCTCAGCGTCTGAGATCGAGCGAGACGATGGCCGACACGGCGATCCGAAGCATCGGCGTCGTCGGCGCGGGCGCCTGGGGCACGGCCCTGGCCTGCGCCGCGGCGCGGACCGGAAGCAGCGTCGTGCTTTGGGCGCGGCGGGCCGAACAAGCCGCCGCTCTGGCGCGTGACCGGGAGAACCGGGTGCGTCTGCCCGGCGTGGCAATCGCAGCGGCGATCCGCGTCACGGACGCGCTGCCGGAGGTGGCCGGGTGCGACGTGCTTCTGCTGGTCAGCCCGGCGCAGGAGCTTCGTGCTTTGGCGACGCGATTGGCACCGCTGCTACCGCCCGATCGGCCCCTGGTGATCTGCGCCAAGGGCATCGAGCAGTCGAGCGGCGCTCTGCTGACCGAGGTGCTCGACGAGTGCCTACCCGGCCGGCCTCAAGCCGTGCTCTCCGGTCCCAGCTTCGCCGCGGAGGTCGGACGCGACCTGCCGACCGCGGTCACCTTGGCCTGCAACGACGCAGAGCTCGGCGAGGCCTTGATCCGGGCGATTGGTAGTCGCTGCTTCCGGCCCTATCTCTCGCCCGATCCGACCGGCGCGGCGATCGGTGGCGCGCTGAAGAACGTCATTGCCCTGGCCTGCGGCATCGTTGCCGGGCGTAGGCTCGGCGACAATGCCCGCGCGGCCCTGATCACGCGCGGCCTAGCCGAGATCACGCGGCTCGGCGTCGCCAAGGGCGGCAAGTTCGAGACCTTCATGGGCTTGTCGGGGCTCGGCGACCTGAGCCTGACCTGCTCCAGCCGGCAGTCGCGCAACTTCTCCTTCGGCCTGGCGCTCGGCGAGGGCTTGGAACCAGCGGCGATCGAGGCAAGCCAGGCCGGGATCGCGGAGGGCCGTTACACCGCGGCGGCCGCCGCGACCATGACCGCTGCGCTCGGCGTCAAGGCCCCGATTCTCGAGGCCGTCGATGCCGTGCTCAACCGCGGCGCGGCGATCGACGAGACGATCGCGGGCCTGCTCGCACGGCCCTTTACGGCGGAGTTCGCCGCAGCGAGCCGAGAATAGGGACAGCCAAGGCCCGCGCGCTCTGCTAAAAACGCCGGCCAGGAACCGAACGGCCAGAAACGCAAAGGGAGGGCGCCTCTTGTTCTTCATCGTGCTGACCACCGACAAGCCCAATTCGGCCGCGTTGCGCGCCGACAACCGTCCGGAGCACCTGGACTACTTGAAGAGCTTCGGCAGCCAGCTCGTCGCCGGCGGCGCCACCTTGACCGACGACGGCGAAGGCATGACCGGCTCGTTCCTGCTGGTCGACATGGCCGACCGCGCCGCCGTGGAAGACTTCGCGCGCAACGACCCCTTCGCAAAAGTCGGCCTGTTCGAGACGACCGAGATCCGCCGCTGGCGCAAGGCCATCTTCAATCCGCCGCAAGACTGAGCGCTGTAGCCGAAGGCAAAGGAGAGAGCGTCATGGCCTATTGGCTGATGAAGAGCGAGCCGGGCACCTGGTCCTGGGACGATCAGGTCCGCGATCAAGTCGCCGAGTGGGACGGCGTGCGCAACTACCAGGCCTCGAACAACATGAAGGCGATGACGCTGGGCGATAAGGCCTTCTTCTACCATTCCGTCAACGAGAAGAGCGTCGTCGGGATCGTCGAGGTGGTAAAGGAGTACTATCCCGACCACACCGACGCGAGCGGCCGCTTCGGCATGGTCGACGTCAAGGCGCTGCGCCCCTTCTCGGAGCCCGTGACCCTGGCCCAGATCAAGGCCGAGCCGAAGCTGTCGGAGCTGGCGCTCGTGCGGCAGTCGCGGCTCTCGGTGCTACCGGTCAAGGCCCAGGAGTGGCGCCTGATCTGCAAGATGGGCAAGACCGAGCCGTAAGCCGGCGCGATTGAGGGTCTTTTTGCGCTCAGCCGGCGAGGGCCTTCTTCACGGCGACATGCAGCGTACTCACCAGCTCCTCGCCGAGCTTACCGCCCGGTCCGCGGATGTTTTGCGAGGCGACCACTTTCATCGCGTCGATGTGGGAGCGAATGAGCGGCAGTCGCTCCTCGGCGCCCGCCTGATCGGCGGTGATGAGCGCACAGACCGACTGCGCGATCAGGGTCAGCAGGGGAAAACCGAAAGTCGCTGCCTGCCCCTTGATGTTGTGGCAGATGTCGAACAGCTTCTCGATCATCGCCGTCCTCTGGTCCGCATCGGCGGTGGCGGTCGCCAGCGCCTCGGCCGCGGCGTCCAGGTCCTCCAGGACCCAGCGATGATAGTCCTCTTCCAGATCCTCGAGCGCGGCCTCGGCATCGGACATGATGGCCTTGAGGTCCGGCCCGCCTTGGCTCGGGATCTTGACGCCCAAGGTGTTGGGCGGGGTGATGATCTGGGGTTTTTCGCTGGCTGCCAAGATCCTGGTCTCCCGTTACGGCACCTTGCGCTATCGATCCCGCCGCAGGCCCTCAAGCCGCGGAATCGGCGTTTTCGGGCTCCATGGCGTTGAGGCGCCGGTCTTCCCCCTTGAAGGGACGCTGCGCGCGCCGCCGGCAGGGCCCGAAGTAGGTCGTCGTGCGGATAAAGGGGCGCGGACTGGCCACGATGCCGATGATGCGCTTGTAGAGACCCTGGATCGAGACCGGCTTGGCGAGGATCTCGTTGACGCCGGAATCGCGGGCTTCCTTGACGCGGAATAGCTCCGTGTGGCCGGTGAGCATGATGATGGGCACGTAAGGGTTCGGACTGTCGTTGCCATTGCGTACCAGGCGCACGAACTCCAAGCCGTCGAGCAGATCCATCGCCAGGTCCGTGATGATCAGGTCCGGCGGCCAGTTGCGCATCTCGTTGAAGGCTTCCGCCGCATCGTCGACCGTGCGGATCTGCTTGATCCGCATCGCCGTCAGGATCGAGCGCAGGATCTGGTGCATATGCTTATTGTCGTCGACGATCAGGACTTTCAGCGGCTCTAGATTGTAAGACATTTCTCTACTGCGACTTGAAGCACATGAAATCTGCGGCTTCGGGTGGTTTTCTGGCGGCCTGCGATTCCGAAATTGACCTTCGACAGGCCCGAGGCTTTGGCGGGGCCGGTCGGCTCGAAGGAAACCACCCTTATTTACTGTCCATACTGGTAGCCCATATCGCAGATAAGACTATGCATTCGGCGGTAAATGAAGCTTTAAGCTGGCATCGGCTTATGGCGTGATGGATAGCGCGGAGGCCCGGCCCGCCTTGTCCCGCCGTTGAATTGCGTAAATAATCCCGCCGAAGGGGAGCGCGGCCTGCGCCGCCCAAGAAAGAAGCGTCAAGGGGAGCGTGTCGATGTCCGAGAACAGCGTCTTTCCGGTGCCCGATGGCCTCGCCGACAAGGCCTGGGTCGATGAAACCGGCTATTTCAGGCTCTACGAGCAGTCGATCAGCGATCCCGAGGCCTTCTGGGGCGAGCACGGGAAGCGCCTTCACTGGATGAAGCCCTTCACCAAGGTCAAGGACGTCTCCTACGGTCCGGGCGACGTGCACATCAAGTGGTTCCACGACGGCACCACCAACGTGGCCTACAACTGCATCGATCGCCACCTTTCGACCAAGAAGGACGACGTGGCGATCATCTGGGAAGGCGACAGCCCCGCCGACGACCTTCGCATCACCTACGGCGAGCTTTACGAGCACGTCTGCCGCTTCGGCAACGTGCTGAAGGCTCATGGCGTCAAGAAGGGCGACCGGGTGACCATCTACATGCCGATGATCCCCGAGGTGGCCTATGCCATGCTCGCTTGCGCGCGCATCGGCGCCATCCACTCGGTGGTGTTTGGTGGCTTCTCGCCCGACGCCCTGGCGGGGCGCATTCTGGACTGCGGCTCGACCTTCGTGATCACCGCCGACGAAGGCCTGCGCGGCGGCCGCAAGGTACCCCTGAAGGCAAACACCGACGCCGCGCTCGAGCAATGCCCCGACGTCAAGAGCGTGCTCGTCGTGCGCCGAACCGGCGGCCAGGTCAAGTGGCGCGACGGGCGCGACCTCTGGTACCACGAGGAGGCTGCCAAGGTCGGCGGCGACTGCCCTCCCGAGGAGATGAACGCCGAGGACCCGCTCTTCATCCTTTACACCTCCGGCTCGACCGGCCAGCCCAAGGGCGTGCTGCACACGACGGCCGGCTATCTGGTCTACGCCTCGATGACCCACCAGTACGTCTTCGACTACCACGACGGCGAGATCTACTGGTGCACCGCCGACGTCGGCTGGGTCACCGGCCACAGCTATATCGTCTACGGCCCGCTCGCTAACGGCGCCACCACCCTGATGTTCGAGGGCGTGCCGAACTATCCGGATTCCTCGCGCTTCTGGCAGGTCTGCGACAAGCACAAGGTCAGCATCTTCTACACCGCGCCGACCGCGATCCGCGCCCTGATGCGCGAGGGCGAGGGACCGGTCAAGGGGACCAAACGCGATTCGCTGCGCCTGCTGGGGACGGTCGGCGAGCCGATCAATCCCGAGGCCTGGCTCTGGTACCACAACGTGGTCGGCGAGGGCCGCTGTCCGATCGTCGATACCTGGTGGCAGACCGAGACCGGCGGGATCCTCATCACGCCGCTGCCGGGCGCGACGCCGCTCAAGCCCGGCTCGGCGACGCGGCCCTTCTTCGGCGTGAAGCCGGTGATCGTCGACAACGACGGCAACCACCTGGAGGGTGCGACCGAAGGCAACCTCTGCCTGGCCGATTCCTGGCCCGGGCAGATGCGCACGGTCTATGGCGATCACGAGCGCTTCGTGCAGACCTACTTCTCGACCTATCCCGGCAAGTACTTCACCGGCGACGGCTGCCGGCGCGACGGGGACGGCTACTACTGGATCACCGGCCGGGTCGATGACGTGATCAACGTCTCGGGCCACCGCATGGGCACGGCCGAGGTGGAGAGCGCCCTGGTCGCCCACGACAAGGTCGCCGAGTC
>JAKSDN010001510.1 GCA_022360075.1 Kiloniellales bacterium
ATGCTATATAGATAAAAAGAGCTAAAATATATAAGCCACACACCAGGGAGGCCCGCTTGGAGAAGCTGATCGTCGAGGCCCGCGTCAACGAGTACATGATGCGGAGCGAGAACCCGAACGTGCCTTGGCTGCCGGAGGAGATCGCCGCCGATGCCGCGGCCTGCCGCGAGGCCGGCGCGACCGTCGTGCATTTTCACGCGCGCGCGGCGGACGGGACGCCCGATCACCGGCTCGAGACCTATCAGGAAATCATGGCGCGGATCCACGCGCGCAGCGACATCCTGACCCATCCGACCTTGGGCTACGTGACCTTCGACTCACCGGCCGAGGAGCGCCTGCACAATGTCATGACCCTGGTGAAGGATCCCAAGACCCGGCCCGACTTCGCGCCGATGGACGTGGGTTCGGTCAACGTCGACTGGTACGACCCAAGCCAGCGGCGCTACGACACAAAGGACCTGATTTACAAGAACAGCACCGCGACGCTGGAGTACTTCGCCGAGCACATCACGGCTGCCGGCATGAAGCAGTACCTGGTCTCCTGGAACGTGAGCTTCACGCGCCAGGCGCTGGCCTTCATGGACATGTGCCTGATCCCCGAACCGGCTTACATGTGCTTCTGCCTCACCGACGGCATCATGCTGGCTGGCCATCCCGGCACCCACGCGGGGCTCGAGGCGCATCTCGCCTTCCTGCCCGCCGAGAAGAACATCCAGTGGACAGTGTGCAACTTCAACGGCGATCTGCTGCGACTGCTCGACATGATCATCGAGCGCGGCGGCCACGTCTCCATCGGGCTCGGCGACTATCCCTATGTCGAGCTCGGCAAGCCGACCAACGCCGCGCTGATCGAGCGCGTCGTCGCGCGCGCGAAGGCGCTCGGCCGCGAGGTCGCCAGCCTCGAGGAGACCCGTCAGATCCTCGGCATGAACGGAACAACTTGACCGGCGCCGCGACGAACGCGCCGGCCGACAACACATGAACGGGAGGAACAGAGCATGAGAGCGAGTCGAGTTCTGATTGCGGCCGCGACGCTGAGCATCGGTGTTTCCGGTGTCGCGACGGCCGCCGAGTTCAACTGGAAATTCCAGGCCTTCCTCGGCGAGAACTCATTGGTGACCCAGGAGTTCCAGGGCTTTGCCGAGCGCTTGAAGGAGAAGAGCGGCGGGCGCATCGAGATCGAGGTGCTGCCCGGCGGCGCCGTGGTCGGCAACGCCGAGACGCTGGAGGCCATGCAGGCCGGCGTGCTCAACGGCCACTACAACGCGCCCTCCTACTTCGCCGGCAAGGATCCGGCCTTCGCCGTTCTCGGCGATACGCTCTCGGCCTACAAGGATTCCGCCCAGCGCGACAGCTGGTTCACCGAGGGCGGTGGCCTCGCCTTGGCGCGCGAGCTCTACGGCCAGAACGGCGCCCACTTCGTCGGCTCGGTCTATTGGCCGCCGGAATGGATCCCCTCGAAGAAGCCGCTCAACACGATCGCCGACTTCGAGGGCCTGAAGATCCGCGCGCCGGAAGGCCTGGTCGGCGACCTGCTGCGGCGCGCCGGCGCGGGCGTCGTCTCGCTGCCGGGCGGCGAGGTCTACAACGCGCTCGAGACCGGCGTGCTGGATGCGACGGACTGGGCCAACATGGCACTCAACAACGCCTCCGGCCTCTACCGCGTGGCCAAGTACTCGGTCTTCGCGCGCCACTCGATGGCTGTCACCGAGATTTCGATCCGCCAGCAGGATTGGGACGCGCTGCCGGCCGACCTGCAAAGCCTGGTCGAGACCGAGGTCGCGGCCTTCAGCGATCACATGCGCAAAGCCTTCGCCGCCGCCGAGGACAAGGCGGCCGATGAGGTCAAGGCGCAGGACGTCGCGCTGATCGTCTGGAGCGACCAGCAGGAGGCGCAGTTCCGCGCCATGCTGAAAGAGGTCTGGGGCGAATGGGAATCCAAGAACGCCCTGGCCGGCCAGATCATCGCCAGCCACAAGGCCTACCTGCAGAAGCTCGGGCTCTAGGGTCTCCCGCGAACCGAACCCTACCCCTCAAGGGGCTAAGGTGTGCACACATCTTGTTTTGGTGACGCCTGCGGCGTCGTCACGCCCACCCCGTCGACCTGCGGTCCCGCGGCTGCGCCGTGCTACATCAACGGGGAGGGAGATCAGGCCATTGAGCGAGTTTACATTTTCCCTCCCCCCTCGAGGGGGAGGGTTAGGGTGGGGGGCGTCCGCAAAGCGGACCAAAGAAACAACAACAGGCCATCCGATTCGAGAAAATCAGCTCAATGCTGGGCTCGACTGGCCCGACAGGAAAGATGTGTGCGCACCTTAGCCCTTGAGGGGAGAGGGAGGGTGAGGGCGGACTGCCGGGTGGTCCCGGTCTCGGAGTAATTGGAAGATGGGTTCCCAGAGCAGCCTTTTCCTATTTGTCCGCTTCGCGGACGCCCCCCACCCTGGCCCTCCCCCTCGAGGGGGGAGGGAAAATGTATGCTGGCTCAACGCACTATCGCCCTCCACATTGACTGGAGGGGGGCAGGGTGGGGGTGACGAAGTCGGTTGCCGCCACGGAATTCGTCCTACACTTCAACCATGACCCCGACCGGCCTCCTCGACCGCGCCATTCTTCGCTACGGCGAGCCGATCAGCCTGCTGTTCCTGGTGAGCGTGGTGATCACCTGTTACGAAGTGGTGCTGCGCTACTTCTTCCACGCGCCGACGATCTGGGTGCATGAGCTGACCATCGCCTTGAGCGCGGCCTGCTTCATGATCGGCGGCGCGACTTGCATGGCGCAGAACGCGCACATCAGGATCACGGTCGTCTACGAGAAGCTGCCCGGGCGTGGCCGCGCGGCCTGCGACGTCTTGTCGCTGGTCGTAGGGGCCGTTTATGTCGGCGGGCTGCTGTATGGCTTGGCCAGGCAAGCGCGCGATTCGATCTTCCGCTTTCGCGACGGCGCCTGGCTGCCCGAGACCACGGGCCGGGCCTGGGACGTGCCGATCCCGCCGCTGCTCAAGGCACTCTTCGTCATCGCTTGCCTGCTCCTGCTCATGCAGATCCTGCAGCGCATCGCGCGCGCCTTGCGGCGGCACGCATGATCCGCGCCGCGCGGTGACGGCGCCGGGCCATGGACATCGCCGTCGTCTCGATCCTGATCGTCGTCGCCATGGTCGGCCTGCTGGTGGCCGGCGTGCCGCTCGCCTTCGTCTCCGGCGCGATCGCCGTGGTGCTGGCGATCACGGCCTTCGGGCCCGACAGCCTGTTCCTCATCTCGAGCCGGACCTTCGAGTTCCTGAACAGCTATACGCTGGTGGCGGTGCCGATGTTCGTGCTGATGGCCTCGGTGCTCGAGCGCTCGGGCGTCGCCCGCGACCTCTACCGCGCCTTTCACGTTTGGGCCGGCGGCCTGCCCGGCGGGGTCGCGGTCATGACCACAGTCGTTGCGGTCATCCTGGGTGCGACGACCGGCATCGTCGGCGGCGAGATCGTGCTGCTCGGCATCGTCGCGCTGCCGCAGATGCTGCGCCTCGGCTACGACCGGCGCCTGGCGATCGGCACGATCTGCGCCGGCGGCTCGCTCGGCACCATGATCCCGCCGAGCATCATCCTAATCTTCTACGGCATCACGGTGAACGTCTCGATCGGCGATCTCTTTCTCGCGACCGCCGTGCCGGGGCTCCTGCTCGGCCTGCTCTATATTCTCTACATCCTCGCGCGCTGCCGCCTGGCGCCCGAGCTGGGGCCGCCGGCCGCCGAGGAGGACCGCAACCTGCCGCTCGCCGAAAAGCTCGCGCTCTTCAAGGGCGTGGTGCTGCCGCTCTTCGTCGCCGCCTGCGTGCTCGGCAGCATCTATGCCGGCTTCGCCTCGATCACGGAGTCCGCGGCTTTCGGCGTGGCCGGCGTGATTCTCTCGGCCTGGCTGCGCGGCGAGCTCACCTGGGAGATGATCGGCGCCGCGCTCAAGCAGACGCTTTCGACCTGCGGCATGGTGCTCTGGCTGGTCTTCGGCACCAACGCGCTGATCGGGGTCTACAACCTGATGGGCGGCATCCGCTTCGCCCAGGGCCTGTTCGGCGGCCTGGCGGTCGAGCCGATGCTGGTGGTCCTGGTCGCGGTCGGCGTGTTCATCCTGCTCGGCTTCTTCATCGACTGGATCGGCATCCTGCTGCTGACCATGCCGATCTTCGTGCCGACCATCGTAAAGCTGGGCTACGACCCGGTCTGGTTCGGCGTGGTCTTCAACATGGCCATGCAGGTGGCCTATCTGACGCCGCCCTTCGGGCCCTCGGCCTTCTACCTGAAGAGCGTGGCGCCACCCGACATCAGCCTGCAGGAGATCTTCTCCTCCATGTGGCCCTTCATCGCGCTGCAGGTCGTCGGCTTGGCGCTTGTGCTGGTTTTCCCGGACCTGGCGCTCTGGCTGCCGCGGCTGGTGTACGGTTGAGGCGACGAGAGGGAGGAGCGCACATGGCGACAGCGACAAGAGCGAAGCGCAAACCGGCGAAACGGCAGGCCGTCCGTCTCACCGACCCCGACCGCATCGAACTCCTGCGCACGATGATGCGCATCCGCCGCTTCGAGATCCGCTGCCGCGAGCTGTTCCTCGACGGCGCCATCAAGGGCACCGCGCACTCCTCGGTCGGCCAGGAAGCGATTGCCGCAGGCGCTTGCTTCGCCCTGCGCGAAGAGGACTTCCTGGTCAGCCATCACCGCGGCCACGGCCATTGCATCGCCAAGGGGGCGAGTCCAGAGCGCATGATGGCCGAGCTGATGGGCCGCGAGGACGGCTACTGCCGCGGCCTCGGCGGCTCCATGCACATCGCCGATCTCAGTCTCAACATCCTCGGCGCCAACGGCGTCGTGGGTGCGGGCATGGGCATCGGCGTCGGCGCGGCTCTGGCCGCCTGGCAGCGTCAGGACGGCAGTGCCGGCATCGCCTTCTTCGGCGACGGCGCCGCCAACGAGGGCATTCTGCACGAGGCGCTCAACATCGCCGCGGTCTGGCGTCTGCCGATCCTGTTCTTCTGCGAGAACAACCAATACGGCCTCTCGACCGCTTCGGCGCGAGTGACGGCCGGCGAGGGAGTCGCCGCCCGCGCGGCGGCCTACGCCGTGCCGGGCGAAGTGATCGACGGCAACGACGTGGCCGCGGTCTTCGCCACCACCGAGCGGGCCCTGGCGCGCGCGCGGGCGGGCGAAGGGCCCAGCCTGATCGAGGCGACGACCTATCGCTGGGACGATCATTCCATGCGCGCCAATCTGCCGAGCTATCGCAGCGAGGAAGAGGAGGACGATTGGCGCACGCGCGATCCCATCGCGCGCCTGGAGGCCGCGCTGGTCAAGAAAAAGGCGCTGTCGCCGGCGGCGGTGGCGGAGATCCGCACCGCCGCCGAAGCAGAGATCGAAGCCGCGATCGACTTCGCCAAGGCCTCGCCGGAGCCCGACGAGTCGATTTTCGCGACCGCCGTCTACGCCCCGCGCCCGCTCCAGGCCGAGCCGAGCCCGCGCCTCGACCCGGAACGCAAACTGACCGCCGTGGAAGCGATCAACGAGGCCTTGCGCCAGGAGATGGCGCGCGACGAGCGGGTCTTCGTGATCGGTGAGGACGTCGGCGGCATCGGCGGCATCTTCGGCGCGACGCGCGGCCTGATGGAGGACTTCGGCCCGACCCGCCTGATCGACACGCCGATCTCCGAGATGGGCATCGCCGGCGCCGCGGTGGGCGCGGCGATCCGCGGCCAGCGCCCGGTGGTCGAGATCCAGATCTTCGACTTCGTCACCTTGATGATGGACATGATCGTCAACCAGGCGGCCAAGTTCCGCTTCATGCTCGGCGGCGCGCCGACGGTGCCGATCGTCTTCCGCGGGCCGCAGGGCGGCGGCATTCGCCTGGCCGCGCAGCACTCGCAAAGCCTGGAGGCCTGGTTCGCCCATGTGCCGGGCCTGGTCGTGGTCGCGCCGGCCACGCCCTACGACGCCAAGGGCCTGATGGCCGCGGCAATTCGCGAGGACAACCCGGTCGTCTTCCTGGAGCACAAGCTGCTCTACCTCGGCCAGGCCGCGCCGGTCCCGGAGGAGTCCTACGTGATTCCGATCGGCAAGGCCGAGGTCAAGCGCGCGGGCAGCGACGTCACGGTGGTCGCCACCCAGCTCATGGTCGAGCGCGCGCTCGCCGCCGCCGCGCAGCTCGAGCGCGACGGCCTCTCGGTCGAGGTGATCGACCCGCGCACGCTGGCGCCGCTCGACGCGGAGACCATTCTCGCCAGCGTGCGCAAGACCAACCGCCTGGTGATCGCCCACGAGGCCTGGCGGCGCGGCGGCATCGGTGCCGAGATCGCCTCG
>JAKSDN010000916.1 GCA_022360075.1 Kiloniellales bacterium
AGCGCCACGGCCGGATCGCCGGTCAGGCGCAGGACGAAGAAGGTGAAGGTGAGCAGGAGAAGCACCGTGAAGCCGGCGCGCAGCCCCTTGCGAATCCCGAAGATCAGCATGGCGAGGCGCCCGTGCGCTGCGCGACGTGGCAGGCCACGTGATGGCTGGCCTCGCGCGTCAGGTCGAGCATCGGCGGGACGCGCGCGCAGAGCCCTTCGCGCTCGGCGCAGCGTGGATGGAAGCGGCAGCCGCGCGGCGGGTCGCTCGGGTTCGGCGGCTCGCCGCTCAGGCGGATCAGCGGCTTGGCCTCGCGCGGATGGGCCGGGGGAATGGCCGAGATTAGGGCCTTGGTGTAGGGATGGCGCGGCGCGCGAAAAACCTGCTCGGTGGCGCCGAGCTCGCAGATGCGGCCGAGATACATGACCGCGACGCGGTCGCAGAGATGGCGCACGATCGCGAGGTCATGGCTGATGAACAGGATGGAGAGGCCATGGCGGTCGCGCAGGTCGCGGAGCAGGTTGACGACCTGGGCCTGGATCGACACGTCGAGCGCCGAGACCGGCTCGTCGCAGATCAGCAGCTCGGGCTCCAGCACCAGCGCGCGGGCGATGACGACACGCTGGCGCTGGCCGCCGGAAAGCTCGTGTGGGAACTTGCCGTCGATCTCTTCGCCGAGGTTCACGTCTTGGAGCGCGGCTCGGGCTCTGGCCCAGCGCGCCGTGCCGGACGCCAAACCGTGAATCAGCAAGGGCTCCGCCACCTGGTACAGAACCGGCCGGCGCGGGTCGAGGGCACCGAGGGGATCCTGAAACACGTACTGTATTCTTCGGACCAAAGCGCGCGGGCGCCGGTCGAGCGGCTGGCCGATGTCGTTGCCGTCGAAGCACAGGGTCTCGGCCTTGAACGGGCCGAGGCCGATGATCGCCTTGGCGAGCGTCGACTTGCCGCAGCCGCTCTCGCCGACCAGACCGAGGATCTCGCCATGTCCGAGCGACAGGCTCACGCCGTCGACCGCCGTCACGCTCCGTCCGGGCACCAGCAAGGGGAAGCCGCGCGCGGCAAAGCGGCAGCTCAGCGCCTTCAGCTCAAGCAGGCTCCGGCCGGCTTGACTCATGAGGCGGCCGCGAGGTCTTCGATGGGGTTGAAGCAACGCCAGCGGTGCGGGCCCGACCCTTGGGGCGGCTGCCGCGACATGCAGGCCTCGCGGCGGCGGGCACAGCGCGGCGCGAAGGCGCAGCCGGGTGCGGGGTCGAAGGGCGAGGGCACGTTGCCCTCGATCGGCATCAGCCGGCCGGTCCGCGCCTGTCCGGGCCTCGAGGCCATCAGGCCGGCGGTGTAGGGATGCCGGGGCGCGTCGAAGACCTGCATCACCGGCCCCTGCTCGACGATCCGGCCCGCGTACATCACGGCGATCGTGTCGCAGATCTGCGCGACGACCCCCAGGTCGTGGCTGACCAGCACGATGGACATGCCGCGCGACCGGCTGATCCGCTTCAGCAGATCGAGGATCTGGGCCTGCACCGTCACGTCCAAGGCCGTGGTCGGCTCGTCGGCGATCAGCAGGTCCGGCGCCCCGGCCAGCATCATCGCAATCATCACCCGCTGGTTCTGGCCGCCGGAAAGCTCGTGCGGATAAGCCCGCAGGCGCCGCGCCGGGTCCGGGATGTCGACCTCGGCGAGAAGCTCCCGGGGGGTGGGCCAGCCGTCGCCGGGAGGTGCTTCCGTCGCGGCCGGTCGGTTCAAGCCGATCGCCTCGTCGAGCTGGCGTCCGATCGTCGCGACCGGATTGAGCGACGAAGCCGGATCCTGGAACACCATCGACACGCGCCGGCCCCGGATGGCGCTGAGCGCCCGGTCCGACAGGCCGATCAGGTTCTCGCCCTCGAACAGGGCACGGCCGTCGACGCGGGCTCTCGGTCCCGCGAGGCCGAGGCTCGCGAGAAAAAGGGCCGATTTCCCCGAGCCGCTTTCGCCGACCAGGCCCAGGATTTCGCCGCGCCGGACGGCCAGATCGACGCCCCGAACGGCATGGGCCGTGCCGGCCGGTGTCTGGAAGGAGACCTGCAAGTCTTGGAGCGCAAAGAGGGTCATGTCGGATGCTTGGGCTTGGCAAGGAAGACACCGGGCCGCAGGCGAGCGGCGGCTCGCCTGCGGCCTTGTGGTGTTACAGTCTTGTCGATAACCGCGTCAGTTTGATGAAACGCGCAGGCCAGAGGCCCGGAAGTCCATGAACGGCGTGTTGGTGGGCACCCACTCGACCGACGTCTGCTTGCCGTAGAACATCGGCAGGTTGTAGAGGTGGGTCCCCGCCGGATTGTGCTCCCAGGCCTCCAGCATGTGGCGATGGGCGATGCGCCGCGTCTCGTGGTCGAGCGACAGGAGCCCCTTGCTCCAGTCCAGGAAGCGGTGGTTCGACCAGTAGCCCTTGACGACGAAGAAGCCGTCGGGCCCGTAGTTGCGGTAGAGCTGGCCGATCGGGTCGGGGTAGACCGCGTTGTTGGAGGTGTTGGTAATGCCACGCACGCCGTTGCCG
Organism: Kiloniellales bacterium; assembly: GCA_022360075.1. The sequence continues at coordinate 2,525 of JAKSDN010000916.1, forward strand.
TCGGCGGCGCGGATCTGGCTCCAGCCTTCCTTCAGCTCCAGCGTGATGTTGAAGCCGACCTCTTTCCACATCTGCTGGAGGATCTGGGCGATGGTCACCTCGCCGGTGTAGTAGTCGGTGAGGTACCAGTACTTGATTTCCTCGCCGTTGTAGCCGGCCTGCTTCATCAGCTTGCGGGCCAGGTCCGGATTGTAGGTGACAGGCTTGAAATCCTCGATGTACATGTCGCCGAAGGCCTTCATCTGAAAGCCGTTGGGCACGCTGGTCTTGCCGTCGAAGATCGACTCGACGATGACATCGCGGTCGATCGCCAGGCTCAGCGCCCGGCGGATCCGCGGATCGGACAGGACCGGATTGCGGGTGTCGTAGATCAGGCTACGAATGTTCTGGATCGCGCCGCCGACGATTTCGGTGTTCCCGTTCTTTTCGAGGGTCTCGAACTGGTCCGGCGCGATCTCGGTCACGATGTGGAGCTCGCCGGCCAGCAAGCCCGCGATGCGCGCGCCGGTCTCGGGAACGACCTTCAGGGTGAAGGAGGCGACGGGCGCCGGTTCGCCCCAATAGCCATCGAAACGCTCGAAGCGCTGCAGCTCGCCCGGGCGCGCTTCGACGAGCTTATACGGGCCCGTGCCGACCACGGCCTGGCCCCACTTCTCCCAGTTGCCGACCGCGCGGTAGGCATCCGCGCAAGGCACTTCGCTCATGTAGTTCGCCAGGCGGAGCTCCAGCAGCGGATCGGGATACGCGGTCTCGAAGCGCAGATTGTGCGTGTCGAGGGCCTTGACCTCCTTGATGACGCCAAGCTGGGCGCGCGCCTCGAGGTAGCCGGGCGCGTCCTCGCCCTGGAAGCGCTCGGGGCCGAACATGATCTCGACGTCCTCGGCGTTGAAGGGCTCGCCGTTGTGGCAGGTGACGCCTTCGCGCAGGGTCATCTCGAGCGTCGTCGGCGAGACCCGCTTCCATGTGGTCGCCAGTCCCGGCTTGAGCTCGCCGGTGTGGTAGTCGTAGCCGATCAGCGTCTCCAGCATGTTCTGCGAGACCCGCCAGTTCACGTTCGCCATGATCCCCATGGGATCGAGGTGCCGGGACAGCTTCGTCACCCCCACCATCAGGTTGGCGTCGGACTGCGCCGCCACCGGCCCGGTCACGCTGACACAGCAGGCCAGCGCCGTGCCGCACAGCAGCCGCCAGCTTCCTTGTAGATATTCTCCGATGCGCATCACTTGCCTCCGGCATTGAGAGATCCCCACGGCGACGGCCGCGGGCGGGCGGGACTCTATGAGGCCTATATTACAATCGTGTGTTTGGTATGTTCGTTTTGTGCGTTTGTGATCGGAAAATCCGACGTTATGATGGCCGGACAACCGGCTATGCCGTTCGTTGTGGTGATTTTCTCGGGAAAGTCCGGATGGCCCTGAACGATCTCCGACAAGAACAGATCCTCGAGATTCTGGAGGAGAACCGGGAAGTTCAGGTAACGCGGCTGGCCACGCAGCTTCAGGTCTCGGAGATGACGATCCGCAGGGACCTGAAGCTGCTCGAACAGCGTGGCCGTCTCAAGCGCGTCTACGGCGGGGCTGTGGCCACTTCGAACCAGGCATTTGCGCCGGTTGCCGACCGCGCGTCAGTCAACAGCGACGAGAAGGAGCGCATCGCCGCGACCGCCGAAGGCTTGGTGACGAAGGACATGCGGGTCTTCGTGAACGGCGGCTCGACGACGCTCGCCTTGGCCCGCCGTCTGGCACGCGGCACCGCGGCTCAGTTCACGACCAACTCGATCGAGGCGGCGCAGGTCGTCGCGGCCGGGGGCGTGTCCGACGTGACGCTCTTGGGGGGCACCTTGCGGCGTGACGCCGGGACTCTGATCGGGCCCGAAGCGCTGGAGATGCTCGAGCGGCGGAGCTTCGACCTCGCGATTGTCGGCATCACGGCGATCCATCCGAGCTACGGATTCCTCGACCCCACGGAATGGCATGCCTACAGCTCCCGGGTGCTCAGGCAGCGATCGCGGCAGGTGGTGATCCTGGCCGATCACACCAAGTTCGAAGCCGACAGCGACATCCGCAGCTTCGATGCCCGGGACGTCGACATCCTGGTCACCGACCGCCGCCCGCCGGAGAGCCACGCGGCGCTGCTGACCGAAGGCGGGATCGAGGTGCTGTGGCCGGGGAAGAAGGGAGACGAGCGCTGAGCGATCGTGTCGCTCTTTTTGATTTGTCCGCTTCGCGGACGCCCCCCACCCTGACCCTCCCCCTTGTTGGGGGCGCGGCGCAGCCGCGGGACCGCAGGTCGACGGGGAGGGGGTGACGCCGCCGCAGGCGTCACAAATCCGCCTCACGCCGCCGCCTTCGTCCTCGTCGCGCCACGCTCCCAAAGGCGCCAGACGACCCAGAGGTTGGCCATGACGAAAAGCGGGACGCCGATCATCGGGGCGATCGACATCGGATAGGTGAAGACCGCGCGCGCGTCCGGCAGGCTCGTGAAGACCTGAAGCGGGCCCGGCAGCCCGAGCTGCAGCAAAAGCGGCGCGGAAGGTACGATAATCAGCACACCGATCAGATTCCAGATCAGGAAGCCCCTGCCGCTGATCTCACCGCGCTTGGCCAGCGCTGCGATCCAGAAGGCGGAGAGGCCGAACAGCAGATCCGGCATGCCGACCAGGATCTCGAAGTAGAGCGGGAACTCGCCGATCGCCGTCTTGTAGGCGGTGCCGAGGGCCAGCACGCGTAGGCCGTGGAAATAGGCGAACCAATGCCAAGGGGTCGCATCGGCGATCTGGCGCAGAGCCTGGCGCAGGGAAGCGAAGAGCAGAACCGGCAGGATGCAGACGGCGACCGTGATGAGCTGAATCCAAAGGCCGGGCAGCCAGCGCAGCAGATCTTCGTCGATATAGGCGCCGCGGGCTCCGAGGACACTCGTCGCCACGGCGTAGGCGGCCAGCCACAGTAGATAGGCATGGATCGGCGCCGTCGCGAAAGTGTCTGGTGAGATCCGGCGACAGCGAACCGCGAGCCAAAGAACGAAGCCCAGCTCGACGGCGACCAGGAAGGGTGTCAACGAAAGCTGCATGGGCTCTTCCCCTCATGCCCGAAAGGCCGGCGTCACCACTTCTCGGCGAAGGGACGGATCACGAGGTCGAAGGTCCAGGTCGAGCGGTCCTGGTGGGCCAGGTGAAAGACCTCCTCGGCGATCGCGTCAGGCTTGGCGAAATAGTCCTCGCGCGGCCAGGGCCAGCCGGCCGGCGGCTCCAGCCAACTCGGCCGCTCGCCCTCCGGGCCGAGCCAGGTCACGTCGATGGCGGCGTCGATGGTGATGTAGCCGACGTGGATGCCCTTGGGCCCGAGATCGCGCGCCAGGGCTTCGGCCAGAATGCGCTGGGCGGCCTTGGTCGGGGCGAAGAGCGCGTAGTTCGGCACGCCCCGGTGAGAGGCGGTGTTGCCGGTCACCATGATCGCGCCGCTGCCGGCTGCGATCATGTCGGGTGCGAGCGCCCGCGCCAGATGGAGGAGAGCGGTCGTGTTGACCCGGAAGTTCCGTTCCAGCGTGCCGGGATCGGCGCCGAGGAAGTTGTCGAAGCTGTGGGCGACCGCGTTGTGGATCAGCACCGCCGGCTTGCCCATGATCTCTTGGACCTCGGCCAAAGTGGCGGCGAGCGCTTCCAGATCGCCGACGTCGCAGACGAAGGCCCGGGCTTCGTCGATCTCGGCTTCGAGGGCCTTCAGGCGCTCCGCGTTGCGGGCGATCATCGCCACGCGATAGCCGCCGGCGCTGAAGCGGCGGGCGAGCGCGGCGCCGGTTGAATCCCCGACGCCGGTGATCAGGCAGACCGGCTTC
>JAKSDN010000226.1 GCA_022360075.1 Kiloniellales bacterium
ATGTGGTTGAGGACGTCGTCACCGCGGAGCCCCAGCCGCATGGCGGGGCCGCTGCCGCCGTTGATCGGCGTATAGGCCCGGCGCGAGGGTTCGTTGGCATCGACAACCTCGTGCAGCCACATCGAGGCCGAGACGACGGCGGCCAGAGGTGTGACAACGCCGAAGTCCTGGGCCGGTCGCAGCGCAATCTCGCCGCGCTCGATCGCCTGCGACGCGGCGTCGAAATCAGGCGCCACGCCCTCGATCACGGCGGCGACGCAGGCGGAGTTCAGAATCGGCTTCGTGATGGCCCTCGGCGCGGCGAAGGGCGGGCCAGCATGCAGCAGCGTCGTCGTCGCGAGCCCGACCGCCTCGCCGGCGCGCCTGAGAGAGCGCCAGACCGGCCGGACCGCGACGATGGCGTCGAGCGACCCGTCCGCCTCGGCAGAGATAAGCGGCGCGGTCACGGCTTCGGCCCGCAGGGTTGATCACTGCGCCGCTCGGCTTCGGACTTATTGCCCGCGGTTCGGCCATCGAGATCGATCGGCTGCTGCCAGGACATGTCCCTCGGTTTGAGCATGCCCCGATCCTCGGCTCCGATCAGGCGCCAGCGCAATGTGAGAGCCCCCGATGTACGGCGCTCTTCCCGGTCGACGCAGGCGATGCCTGGGCCGCCAAAAAGCTGCTGGGGCATGGAAGGCTGAGGATCGCCTTGGTAGCTTGCGATCCCGGAGACCGACGATGCGAGGACCCCGGATCGACAGCGACCCGCTCCCGGACAGGCACTGATTGCATCTCCCAATTCCGCCTTGGACGGCTTGAGCGCTCCCGGCGGCTTATTCATGCCGCTTGCGTCAAGAATTTATCCTTTTCCTATCTCATTATGCCGTCAAGTTATTTATTCTGATGTTCACATGTGTCAGACTTATGAATCGCCGGACCGGCTCGACGTGCGCTTCACCCTTCCGGGGCGGAGTTTAGGCAAGAGGGGCGAAGGTCCGGGCGGTGTTGGCGGTATCGAGCGAAGGTGAGCATTCCGGTCTTGGCTGCCGCGCTGGGGTGCGTGCTTCGAGACGCCCCTTTGGGGCTCCTTGGCATGAGGAAGGCCTTTGCTGGCATTAAGATTGCTCCTCATGCTGAGGAGCGCTCGACAGAGCGCGTCTCGAAGCACGCAGGCTGTTTGTCCAGCGTTCCAAGCCCCTTGTCGTTCCTGTCGCAGAACGCCGATCTATTCTCGCCCGGCCTTTTGCCACTCTTACCTCCGTTCGGACGATCGGGGCAGAGCGATCACTTGCGCTCGGCGACTTTGGAATCCTCTGTGATCCTGTTGCGCAGGATGCCCTTTTCGAGGAACAGCCAAGCCGTCTCCGCCGCCTTGTAGCGCAGCTCGTCCCAAGCCTCGTCGGAGTAGAAGGCCGTGTGGGGATTGATGATTACGCGTCCCTGCAGCCAGCTCTCTCCGGCGCGCCAGGCGCGGATCAGGGGCTCGTCGCGCGGTGGCTCTTCCGCCAAGGCGTCGAGACCGATGCCGAAGAGCTGTTCGCTTCTGAGCGCCCGCTCGAGGATGTCCAAGCTCTCGATGATTCTGCCGCGCGCCGTGTTGATCAGGATCGAGTTGGGCTTCATGGCGGCGACGAAAGCCTCGTCGACCATGCCCAGGGTCTCTTCGGTCAGCGGGCAGTGCAGGCTGATCACGTCCGACTGTTGGACCAGATCCTGCAGCTCGTGGACGCGCTCGAACTCCAGGACCTTCTCGGCGCCGGCGGGGATGTAGGGATCGTAGCCGACCACGCGGTAACCGAAGGCCTTGAGCCGGCGGCAAGTGCAACCGCCGATTCGGCCGACGCCGATCAGGCCGACGGTCGTCTCGCCGACGCGCCTCGTCGGCCGGATGAGGTTGCCCTGCCAGCTATCCCGATAGGCGCGGGCGCGCCAGTCGTGCAGCAGGACCCGGCGCTGCAGGGCGAGGATCATCGCCACCGTGGTCTCGGCGATCTCGGTGGCGCCATAGTCCGGGTTGTTGCAGAAAGGGATGCCGGCCCGGTTGAGGGCGTCGACATCGATCCTGTCGAATCCGACCCCGTAGCGGACGACGATCTTGCAGCGCTCGAGCTGCGCGACCGTCTTCTCGCCCAGGGTCGGCCCCCAGATCAGCAAGGCGTCCAGGGAACGCAGAATTTCGGGTGGCAGCTCGTTCTCCTTGCCGGTGTTCAGAAAGGCGAATTCCGCCTGCTCGCGGAAGCCGCGGCTCTCCAACGTGAACGGCGGGGAGACCCGGTCGGTGATGCCGACCTGCCATCGCTTGGCTTCGGCGCTTTCCGCGGTTGGCTCATCCATCTCGTGCTTGCCGCTCTCTCCAGAGTTCGTTACTTGCCCGCGCCACGCCGCCGCCCATAGGCCGGCAGGCATCCCCTTCCCTTGATCATACGGTCAAGTTATTTACAATGATAGCCACATGCGCAGAGATTATGTTCGTTCAACCACGCCGACTTCGCCTCCCGCCCGTGGCGGCAGACCGCCGAGGCCGCCGGTCCGTCCGGGAACCGGCGGTAACGCGCGTATGACTCACTGATGCGTTCCGACGCGGGGGTCGTCATCGTCGGCGGAGGCCAGGCCGGTGCCTGGGCCGCCGCGACGTTACGCGATGAAGGCTTCGACGGACGCGTCGTCCTCGTCGGCGAGGAAGCGCACATTCCCTACGAGCGGCCGCCGCTTTCCAAGGCTGTCCTGTCCGGCGCGCAAGCGGCCGAGTCCTGCGCGGTCAAGCCGGCTGACTTCTACGGCGAGCGAAACATCGAGCTGCGGCTCGGCTGCCGCGCCGGCGCGCTCGATCGGGAGCGGAGACGGCTGGAACTCACCGACGGCGAGAGCCTGCGCTATGAGCAGTTGGTCCTCGCCACCGGCGCGCGGCCGCGCCGCCTCGCGTTGCCGGGATCGGAGCTCGCCGGCATCCACTACCTGCGGACGCTCGACGATTCGCTGGCGCTCCGCGCGCGCCTTCGTCCCGATACGCGGGTTGTCCTGATCGGCGGCGGCTACATCGGCCTGGAGGTCGCCGCCACGGCGGCCACGCTCGGCTGCCAGGTGACGGTCGTCGAGGCGCAGCCGGAGATCCTGGCCCGGACAATGCCGGCGGCGCTGAGCCGTGTGATCGCTGAGCGGCATCGCGAGAAGGGCGTCGTCATCGAGACCGGTCTCAAGACCGAGGGCTTCGAGGACGGCGGTGGCTTCGTTCTCGTGCGTTTCGCCGACGGCCGGAGCGTCGAGGCCGACGTCGTGGTCGTGGGCATCGGCATCGTCCCGAACGCCGAGATCGCCGAGGCCGCCGGTATCGCCTGCGACGACGGCATCCTGGTCGACGAATACGGCTGCACCTCCGATCCCGCCGTCTTCGCCGCGGGCGACGCCACGCGCCACCACAATCCGTTGCTCGGGCGCCGGGTGCGCCTCGAATCCTGGCAGAACGCCCAGAACCAGGCGATCGCGACCGCCCGCAACCTGCTCGCCAAGGCGGCCCCCTACGCGGAGATCCCTTGGTTCTGGTCCGATCAGTTCGACATGAACATCCAGGCGGTCGGCCTTGCCGAGACCTGGGATCAGGTGGCCTTTCGCGGCGCCGTCGAGGGCGGGCGCTTCACGGTCTTCTGTCTATCCGAAGGTGTGCTCGTGGCGGCCTATGCAGTCAACGCGGCGCGCGACATCCGCTTTGCCCGGCAGATGATCGCCGACCAGCGGCGCCCCGCGCCCGAGCGCCTCAGCGATCCGGATTTCCCGCTGAAACGACTGGCCCAAGGCGATTGATCTCGGGGCGGCCCATGCGCAGATTTCGCATAACATAGAAGCAAATGAACTGACGAATAAATTACTTCTTTTAATGCGACTTGAATCATAACATGCGCCCGCAGGTGGTGGCGGTCACGCGCCGGGCTCTCGGGGCGTGGGCGAAACGCTTCGTGCACCGTAGGAGCGACAAGGCTCGAGGAGAGGGAAATGCCGAACGATGTCCGCTGGGCGACCCAGCCTTACAGTGGTTACGGGATCAACGGGGCCCTGAAAGAGGACGAGGAGCTGACGCATGTCGGCCCGGGAACGCCCTGCGGCGAATACATGCGCCGCTTCTGGCAGCCGGTTGCCATGACCTCCCAGCTCGACGATCTTCCGGTCTCGACGCGCATCCTCGGCGAGGATCTGGTCGTCTTCCGGGATCGCAGCGGCGACATCGGCCTCCTGCACAAGCACTGCGCCCATCGCGGCGCGTCGCTTGAGTTCGGCCGCATCGAGGAGCACGGCATCCGCTGCTGCTATCACGGCTGGCACTTCGATATCGACGGCACGGTCCTCGAGACGCCGGGCGAGCCGGAGGACAGCGAGATCCGTCACCGCGTCTGCCAGGGCGCCTATCCGGTGCAGGAGGTCAAGGGGCTGATCTTCGCCTACATGGGGCCGCCGGACGAGAAGCCCGAGTTTCCCTACTACGATGCGATCAACCTGCCTCACCACGAGCTACTGCCCTATTCGATCCACTCGCCCTGCAACTGGCTGCAGGAAAGCGAGAACTCGATGGACCCGTTCCACAGCGTCTTCCTGCATGGGCGCAACGCCGGGCCGCAGTTCGCCGGCCTGGAGCATTTCGTGGAGTTGCCGGTGGTCGCCTATCACAACCGGCCGAACGGCTTCGTCTATTCCCATGCGCGGCGGATCAACGACCTGATCATGATCCGCTTCCACGACCACGTGACGCCGAACATGGCCCAGAACGGGGCGATGTTCCAAAACCTGCTGGAGCCGAAGGCCTTCGGGCGGATGTCGCTGACCAAATGGGTGGTGCCGGTCGACGACACCAACAGCCGCAAGTTCGGCTGGCGTCACTTCAACGACAAGGACGAGGGACTGCGCCAAGGCACGCGCGACGATGTCGGCTGGGAGAAGGTCGACTTCTACGGCCAGACCGCCCATCGCTCCTACGAGGAGATGCAGCGCAATCCCGGCGACTGGGAGGCCTGGTCGAGCCAGCGCCCGATCGCGGTGCATCAGCGCGAGTACCTCGGCACCACCGACGAAGGCGTCAGCAAGCTGCGCAGCAAGCTCAAGCGCGACATCCGCGCCGTGGCCAAGGGCAAGCCCGTGCTGCGGCCAGAAGGCACGCCGGACCAGCCGATCCACACCTATGCCGGGGACACGATCGTGCGTATCCCCAAGGACAATCGGGATGACAAGGCCCTCATGGATCGCGTACAGAGAGACGTGTACGAGATCTACCTGTCGGGGGATAAGTATTTTGGCGATGACCGGATCGAGTTCATCCGGCGCGAGGTCGGTGCCCGCTATCCTTCCAACTGAAGGCTTAACGACTGAAGGCTGTTGGCATGGACGCCCGGCCTAGCGACGGCTGGCATTTCGCCGCCAAGGCCGGAGACGTCGAGGACGACGTGCCGAGCCTGGTCGAGGTCGGCGACCGGCAGATCGCGCTCTGCCGTGTCGGCGAGGAGTTCTACGCGATCGATAACGTCTGCACGCATGCCTTCGCCTGCTTCACGGACGGCTTCATCGAGGGCGACCAGGTCGAGTGCCCGCTGCATCAGGCGCGCTTCCATATCCCGACGGGCAAGGTCATGAGTCCGCCCGCCACCGAGGACCTGCGCACCTATCCCGTCAAGCGCGAGGGCGAGACGGTCTATGTGAAGGTGGAGGAGGGGAGAAGGGCGGTTCCGACCGCTAGGCTCGACGCTGTATCGCAGGCCCCTCAGTCAAAAACTCTGTCTTTGTCCGCGGAGCGCCGAAAGAAAAGACCAGCGCTTGCGCTCCGCACACCACCCCGGCCCTCACGCCGCGCCGCTCGATCGCTCCTCGAGGTTCGCGCCGACGTAGTCGTAGAGGATCTCGATGAAGCGCTCGCCGACCAGAGGCAGCGGCTTCTGCGCGGAGTAGAGCAGCATCAGCTCGATGGAGATCGTCGGCTCGAAGGGCCTGACCGCGATACCGGCCCGGCGGTCGATCGAGGGGAAGGTCGGCCCGATCACGGAAACGCCGAGGCCGGCCGCCACCAGGCCGAAGATCGTCTCGGTCGTGCGCGCCTCGATCTGCATGTTGCGATAGACATCGGTGGCGAGGAAAGCCTCGTCGACGAGTTGGCGAAACACGGAGTTGGCCTTGAAGGTGATGAAGGCTTCGCCTTCGAGGTCCGACGCCTTGATCCGCTTCTTTTTCGCCAGCTTGTGGTCCTCGGGCAGGATGCAGACCGCCTGGCCGTGAACCACGGGCTTCGTCTCGACGGCCGGGTTGTCGATCGGCAGTGTCGAGAGGCCGATGTCGCATTCTTGCGAGACGATCCACTCGAAGACCCGCTGCGAGGGCTGCACCTCGATCGAGATGGCGATCTCGGGATACTGCCGCGCGAAGCGCGCCACCAGGTCGACCATCAGGTTGGGCGCGAGGCTGGGGATCGTGATCAGGCGAATCTGGCCGCGGCGATACTCGCGGATCGCGTCGGCCGCCTTGACCAGCCGGTCGAGCCCGACGAAGGAGCGCTCGACCTCGTCGTAGAAGGCGCGCCCCTCATTCGTTGGGATGAGCTGGCGGTTGTTGCGGGTGAACAGCTTGAAGCCGATCTCGTACTCCAGGTAGGAGATCATCCGGCTCACGGCTGGCTGGGAAACATCGAGCATCTTGGCCGCCTGGGTGACCGTTCCTGTCACCATCACGGCGCGAAAACCTTCGATCTGTCGTAGTGTGATCACTTGAGCTTCCTGCTAGGTCTTGTTCAGCAATATTCATAACATCAGTTGATATGAGTGGCAAATATTGCTGCGTATCCTCATGTGGCAAAGAGTGGACTTTTCCAGGCTGCCTGCCGAGAATCGACGGTGAGCCGGCGTGCGCCGTTGGCATCTGAAGAGGACCGCAGGCAGTGCTCCACTATCAACGCCAAGGCGCAGGCGCAAGCTTGGTTCTTCAGCACGGCTTTCTCGGCAGCGGTGCCTGCTTTGAGCCGCAGATCGCTTTTTTCTCCCGCACCCACGACGTCGTCGCAGCCGATCTGCCGGGCTTCGCCGGCAGCGCCGATTGCGGCTATCCCGGTTCGGTCGAGGGCCTCGCCGAGGCGCTGACCGCTCTCTTGGATCGCCTCGGCATCGCGCGTTTCTCGCTCCTCGGCCATTCCCTGGGCGGCCTCGTCGCGCTCCAGACGGCACTCGATCTCGGCGAGCGGGTCGAGCGCCTCGTGCTCTACGGCACCTCGTCCAGAGGCGCGATGCCGAACCGCCACGAGAGCTTCGAGGACAGCATCGCCCGGGTCGAGGCCGAAGGCACGGAGCGGGCGGCGGCGCGCATCGCCCGAACCTGGTTCGTCGAAGGCGAGGAGGCCGCGTTCTACCCGCAGTCCCTCCGGATCGCCCGCAGCACGCCCAAGGAGACTTGGATCGCCTGCCTGCGCTCGCTGCCCGAATGGGATGTCACGGCGCGCCTCTCGGCGCTTCGGGTTCCGACGCTTGTCATCTACGGCGAGAGGGACCGCTCCTACGGCGGCGCGGAGGCGCTCGCTCTCTCCGAGGCCATCGCAGGGGCGACGCTCCGGATCGTGCCGAACTGCGCCCACAACCTCCATCTCGAGAAGCCCGAGCGCTTCAACGCGATCGTGCATGGCTTCCTGTCCCGAAGCGAAACCCGATGACCGCGGCGGGCGTAGCCCAGGCGATGGGCGTCTCCCTTGAAGATGCGGGCTGGATCCGATGAGCGTCGGTCTTCAGGGTCTGCTGTGGTGCCTTGCCTTCGTGATCCTCGAGGCGCTGCAGGCTGTCTATTTCGGCAGCCTGTTCCAGCGCATGGATTCCTTTCTGATCGGAACGCTGGTGTTCGGGATTACCACCGTCGGCGCGATCGGCGTCACGCTGTGGCGACGGCCGGAGCAGATCACGCGGGCGTTCGCCCACGGCCGGACGCTGCTCGCGGTCAACCTCTGCGCCGGGGGCTGCTGGATCGCCTATCTGCTCTCCGTGCAGCTGATCGAGCCCGCGGTCGCCTTCACGCTCTTCTCCGGTGCGGTCCCGCTGACCACGCTGGCGGCTGCCTGGCTCGGGATGTCGGAGGCCACGGTGGTGCGAAACCGGCTGGAGGCTCTCGGCAACGGCGTCATCGCGCTCGGTTTGGTCGTGCTGATCGTGACCACGCTTGCAGGCTGGTCCGGCTTCGTGCGCGGCGGGGGCCTCGTCGCGTTGGCAGGGGTTGGCCTTGGCTTTTTGTCCGGTCTGTTGATCGGCTTGATGCTGCTCTATGCGCTCCGTCTGGATCGCCGGGGCGTCGGCCCGCTTGCCCAGTTCGGCCTGCGCTTCCTGCTCTATCTCGTGCTGTCGGTTAGCGGCGTCGCGCTCGGCCTCGATGCCAAGGGCGCGGTCCCGGCGGAGGACATCGCTGTCGCCGTCGGTGTCGGGCTGTTCATCATGGCCTTTCCGATCTACGCCATGCAGAAGGCGGTGTCGCTCGTCTCGGCGCTGACCATCGGCGCCATGACCTCGCTCGGACCCTTGTTCGTGTTCGGCTTTCAGATGATCGAGGGCCGCGTGGACCACGCGCCGGCCACCCTGGCCGGACTCATGATCTATTTCGTCGGCGCGCTGCTGGCCGCGGCCGGCAGCTCCAGAGCGGCACACCGGGGCGCGCTCGCCTCCAGCGCAAACCGTTGAGCGTCAGCCGCGCGATCCCTCCGCAACCGGAGATATCAGTTCATATGTGATCATCACATTTCTCATGTGAATAGCCGCTTGCCTCGCGTTCGAAGCTGTGATGTCGTGTTAGACGACAGGGAGGACAAGAATGCGCGGCGAAGCGCGGCGCGAAAGCATGATCGCCTATCTCACCCGCTGTGAGACGGCGACGGTCGAAGAGCTCGCCGAAGAGCTGCGCGTCAGCAAAATGACGATCCATCGCGACCTCGATCTCCTGGCGCAGCAGCGCCTGGTGCGCAAGCTGCGCGGCGGCGCGACCATGCAGCCGTCGGTCCTGTTCGAGTCCGACTATCGCTATCGCCGGCGCAAGAACCGAGATCTGAAATGCCGCCTGGCCGAAGCGGCGGCGGACTACATCGAGCCCGGCATGGCGCTCGCCCTGGACGACAGCACCACGGTCGGCCAGCTCGCGCCTCTGTTGCTGCAGAAGCGGCCCTTGACCCTGCTGACCAACTCGCTCGCCTTGATGTCCGAGTTCAGCGAGGTCGACGAGATCAGCCTCATCTCCGCCGGCGGCGTCTACGACAAGACCTCCGGCGCCTTCATCGGCCAGGTCGCGGAGAAGTCGATTGGATCGCTCTGGGTCGATCTGCTGATCATGTCGGTCCCGGCGGTGCGCAACGGAGTCGCTTTCTTCCACAACCCCGACCTGGCGCGAACCAAGCGGGCGATGCTGGAGATCGCCAGCAAGAAGATCGTCCTCTTCGATGCCTCGAAGCTGGAGAAGACCGCGCTGCACCGCTTCGGGCACCTCTCGGTGTTCGACGAGGTCCTGGTCGCCGGCGCGGTGCCGAACGAGGTGCGCGTCGAGCTGGCGGATGCGGGTGTGAAGCTGACTATGGTCGAAGGCGGCGACGAAGGCTTGGCGCCGCCGCAGGTCAAGGCCGTGGCGCGTGCGTGATGCAGACAGCGCCTCCGAAAGAAGTCACCCAACAGAAAATGGCCCAACACAAGAAGGGAGGAGCCAGATGAAGACCAAGCAGATGAGGTCCGCAGGCCGCCTGCTCGGCGCGCTCTGCGGCGCCGGCGCCGCGTTCTCCGTCGCGGCGGCGCAGGCCGAGACCGAGACCTTGACGTTCGTGTGGCATGCCGGCACCTGCGCCGATGCCATCGTCTCGATCGCCAAGAGGTACCCGGACAAGTCGGTCGAGGTCGTGCCGGCGCTCGTCCCCTACGGGCCGGAATGGCACAACAAGATCGCCTCGGAGTTCGCGATCAAGGGCGACAGTTTCGACTTCGCGATGTGGGACAGCCAGTCGACGGCGGAATTCGCCGGCGGCGGCCACGCGGTCTCGATCAACTCGATCTTCGACAAGTCCGATGCCCTGGACATGGAGCTGTTCCCGCGCGCCTCGCTGTCGCGCTACGGCGAGTACCCGGACAACTCCGGCGAATTCTGGGGCCTGCCGGTCAATCAGGACGCCTACGGCTTCATGTACCGCAAGGATCTGTTCGAAGATCCCAAGGAGCAGGAGGCCTTCAAGGCGAAGTACGGCTACGACCTGGCCGTGCCGCAGACCTATCAGCAGGCGCGCGACATCGCCGAGTTCTTCACGCGCCCCGACGAAGGCCTGTTCGGTTGGGGCCAGATGGGCGGCCGCGAATACGACTTCGCGACCACGGCCTCCAACAGCTTCATGTGGTCCTTCGGCGGCGAGCTCTACAACCCGGAGACCTTCGAGGTCGACGGCTATCTGAACTCGCCGGCCTCGGTCGACGGCGTGCAGTACTACGTCGACATGTTCCAGTACGACCCGCCGGGCTCGCAGAACTGGGGCTGGGACGAGGTCAATGCCGCCTGGCAGCAGGGCAAGCTCGCCATGGCCATGCAGTGGTACTACTTCCACGGCTCCAATGCCGATCCCAGCGTCAACAAGTTCGCCGAGCAGACCGGCTTTGCGAACCTGCCGGGCGCGGTCGGCCGCGACGGCAAGTTCCGGCGGCAGTTCAGCGTCGGCGGCCAGGGCATGGGCATCAACAAGTACTCCGGCAAGCTCGAGACGCTGGTCAAGTTCATGGAGTGGTACTTCCAGCCGGAGCAGCAGATGGAATACGCCAAGGTCTGCCAGACCGGCCTGAAGGAGGTCTTGGAAGATCCCTCCTGGCAGGGCTTGAACTCCTATAACAAGCACTTCGCGAAAGCCCTGCAGTACACCAACGACTACTGGCATCTGCCCGAGTACGCGATTTTGCTCGACCAGCTCCAACAGGAAGTGAGCAACGCCGTGACCGGCAAGAAGAGCGTCCAGGAGGCGCTCGACGACGCGGCCAAGGCGCATGAGCGCACCTTGCGGCGGGCCGGCTACAAGATCGCCCGCTCCGACGACAAGCCGGAGGTCCCCGACCAGATGATCACGCCGGTCGGGATGGACTCCGTCGAGGCGCTCCCTGTCGATTGAGCCTCAGCCTGGCGCCGTGCCGCTCTCCGGCGGCACGGCGTCTCCTTTTCCGCTAGACTTGCCGGCTTCTGACGGGGTTTGACCGATGGGTAAGGGCGGCGCGGTTCGCAACCCGCTTCACTTCCTGCCGGTGGTGCTGCTGCTGGCCTATTCCTTCTACAACATGGGGCCGATCTTCTGGCTCGTCGTGTCGTCGATCAAGACCCGGCAGGATCTCTTCGCCTTCCCGCCGCCGCTCTTCTTCGAGCCGACCTGGAGCGGCTATCAGGCGGTCTTCGGGGTCGGCGAGGCGGCAGGCGCGGCCTCGGCCATCGGCCTGGTCGAGGCGCTGATCAACTCCGTCGTCATTTCCGTCTCGGGCACTCTGATCGCGGTCACCTTCGGGACCCTGGCCGGCTACGCGGCTTCGCGATTCCGCTTTCCCGGCCGCGACGACTTCATGTTCTTCGTCCTTTCGACCCGCATGCTGCCGCCGGTCGCCGTGCTGGTCTTCTACCACATCATGTTTTCCAAGCTCGGCCTGGCCGATACCCGGACCGGCCTGATCCTGATCGTCGTCTTCATCAACGTCGGCCTGGCGACCTGGATCATGAAGGGCTTCTTCGACGGGGTTTCGACCGACATCGAGCGCATCGCGATCAACTGCGGCTATTCCAGGCTCTACGCCTTCCGGCGCTTCGTGCTGCCCCTGGTGAAAGGCGGCGTCGCCGCGACCAGCGGCTTCTGCTTCATCTTTGCCTGGAACGAGTTCGCTTTCGCCTCGATCATCTCGACGACACAGGCCAAGACCCTGCCGGTCAAGATCGCCTCCGCCATGGGCGCGACGGGCCTCGAGTGGACCCAGATCTGCGCGGCGGGCACGGTGCTGATCGTCCCGGTGGTCGTGCTGTTCTATTTCTTGCGGAATTACCTGCTGATGGGCATGACCTTCGGCGTGCTGGGCAGAAGCCAATGACGGCGCAGGACCAGAGCCTTCGGGATCCGGCCGGTCTTGCACCGGCCGCCGCGCCGCGCCGGCGGAGCGCCGGCCTGGAGCTGAGCGATCGCGCGATCTGCACGCTGTTTCTGATGCCGGCGCTGATCATCCTCGTCGCGATGGTCGCCTATCCTTTCATCTCGCTCGTGTTTTTCAGCTTCCGGCGCTTCTCGGTGCTACGCGAGGCGGCGGGCCAGGAGTACGTCGGCCTGGAGAACTACACCTTCCTGCTGACCGATCCGGAGCTCTGGGAGCGCTTCGTCTTCACCGGCCAGTTCGTCGTCGGCAGCGTCACCTGCCAGTTCCTGATCGGCATCTTCGTCGCCTATCAGCTTCAAAGGTCCTTCCGCGGCCGCGACATCGTCTTCACCGCTCTGATGATGCCGATGATGGTCTGTCCGATCGTGGTCGGCTTCCTCTGGCGCTACATGTTCAATTCCGAATGGGGCGTGGTGAATTTCCTGGTCACCCTGCTCGGCTTCGAGAAGATCGACTGGCTGGGTGTGACCGGCAACGCCCTTGTGGCGGTGATCATCGCCGATACCTGGATGTGGACGCCCTTCGTCATCCTGCTGGCGACCGCGGCCTTTCGCGGCATCCCGAAGGTGATCTACGAGGCCGCCGACATCGACGGCGCCAGCGGCTTCTATCGCTTCACGCGGATCACCCTGCCGCTCGCCGCGCCGATCCTCTTCATCGCGCTTTTGCTGCGGATGATCGATTCCTTCAAGCAGTACGATCTCTTCTTCGCCATGACCGGCGGCGGGCCGGGCTCCTCGACCGAGACCGTCTCCTTCACGCTCGGCAAGGTGGCCTTCGCCTACTTCTACACCGGCGAGGCCTCGGCGCTGGCGGTGATCATCCTGCTGATCATCATCGGGCTGTCGTTGGTCCTCGTGCGTTACCTCAACATACTCAGCGCGAAGCGGGCGGGCTAGCGCCATGGCTGCGATCGGGATCAAGGACCTCATCGTCGAGTTCGGCGATTTCCGCGCCGTCGACCGTGTGTCCCTCGACTTCGCCGACGGCGAGTTTGTCGTGCTGCTCGGTCCCTCGGGCTGCGGCAAGACGACGACCCTGCGCTGCATCGCCGGCCTGCAAGAGGCCACCGGCGGCGACATCACCTTCGACGGCCGCTCGATCCTCGATCGGAGCCCGAGCGACCGCAACGTGGCGATGGTTTTCCAGACCATCTCGCTCTACCCGCACCTGAGCGTGCGCGGCAACATCGCGCTGCCGCTGAAGGCCCGGCGAACCCCGCGCAAGGAAGTCGAGGACAAGATCCGCTGGGTCGCCGAGGTGCTCGACCTCGGCGCGATCCTGAACGCCCGTCCGGGCCGCCTGCCGCCCGGCGCCAAGCAGCGCGTCGCCCTGGCCCGCGCCATCGTGCGCAGCCCTAACGTGCTGCTGCTCGACGAGCCGCTCTCCGCCGTGGACGAGCAGTTCCGCGAGAACATGCGCTGGGAGCTCGGCCACATCCAGAAGGAGCTCGGCGTCACGACCATCTACGTGACCCACGACCAGCGCGAGGCCATGGCCCTGGCCGACCGCATCGTGCTGATGCGCGACGGACGGATCGAGCAGTTCGGCGATGCCGACGACCTCTACTTCCGCCCGGCAACGGCGTTCACCGGCTACTTCATCGGCTCGCCCTCGATGAACTTCTTCGACGTGACACCGGACGGCGATGGCCTCTTGCTCGGCGACGGCACGGCCCGGCTGGAGCAGGCCGCGGCTGCCGGTGCGGGGCGCAAGGCGCTGCGACTGGGCATCCGGCCCCAGCACGTGCGCATGGGAGCGGCGCCGAACGGCGCGCGTCTCGCCGGAGCCGAGGTGATCTCGACCTTTTCGGAAGGCCGCGCCCGGCTGTTCTCCTTTCGCATCGGCGACGAGGTCTATCTCGGCAGCGATCAGCGCAACGGCGCCGAGGCCGTGCCGCAGATCGCCTTCGACCTCGAGCAAGCATTCCTGTTCGACCCGGAAAGCGGCCGGCGCGTCGCGCCGGCGGGCGAGCGCGAGCCATGACTTTTCTGCGCGTGGAGGGGCTGCGTAAGAGCTATGGCGGCAAGCGCGCCGTGCGGGACCTTTCCTTTGCGCTCGACGAGGGCGAAGTGCTGGCGTTGCTGGGCCCGACCGGGGCGGGAAAATCGACGACGTTGCTTTGCCTCGCCGGCCTGGAGCGGCCGGATGCCGGCCGGATCGAAATGAGCGGCCGCGATCTGACGGCGGCGGCGGCCAACGAGCGCGACGTGGCCATGGTCTTCGAGGGCCTCAATCTGCTGCCCAACCTCTCGGTCTGGGACAACATCGCGCTGCCGCTGCGGGCCGGCAACGGGATCGCGCCGCAAGAGATCCGTGCGCGGGTGCTCGAAGTCTCGGAGCACTTGAAGATCGGCCACCTGCTGGAGCGGACGCCGCAGGGCCTGAGCGGCGGCGAGACTCAGCGGGTGGCGGTCGCGCGTGCCCTGGTCCGGCATTCCGGCCTGTATCTGCTCGACGAGCCGATGAGCGCGCTCGATCTCAAGCTGCGCGAGGCCTTGCAAGCCGAGCTGAAAGGGCTGCACGCGCACTACGGATCGACCGTGATCTACGCGACCCACGACTTCCACGGCGCGACGGCCGTCGCCGACCGGCTCGCTATTATCGCCGACGGGCGCATCGAGCAGCGCGGCAGCCTGGAAGAGATCCTGGCGCGTCCCGGCAGCATGACCGTTGGGCGGCTCATCGGCAGCCCGCACATGGCTTTCTTCGACAGCGCGCTGGAGGATGGCCGAGTGCGCATCGAGGGGACTTCCTGGTCGCTCGACCTCGCCGATTTCGGCCCGGCCGAGTCCCTGCCTAAGCACTTGACCGTCGGCATCTGGCCGGAAGACATCGCGGTCCACAGCGAAGCGAATGGGCCGTCGCTTGGCGGCGAGGTCTATGCGGTCAATCGGCGCGGCATGGATAAGGCGATCCAGATCCGCTGGGCGGGCGGCGACTTTCGCAAGGCGGTCCCGCTCGACATGGCCGTGACCCAAGGCATGGCCTGCGCGGTCTCCTTCGATGCCAAGCAGGCCTTTCTGTTCGACCGCGAGGCGGGCTCGTTGGTCGCGGCGTTGGAAGGCCAAGCACTGGAGGCAGCGTCACCATGAGCGAGAAGCTCCACGGCCTGCTCTTTCGCGTGATCGCCGGCATGATCTTCGTCGGCGTGGGCCTGATGGTTCAGCCCTTCACCTTCGATCTCTATCCCTACGGTTTTCCGGTGTTGCTGGCGGGCATCGTCGGTTTCATCGTGCTCGATCACCTGCCGGTCAAGTTGGCGGCAGAGAGGGATGACGACTGATCGAGAGAAGTTAAGACTGTCGTCATTGCTTCGCTGCGCTCGCAATGACGGGGTGTTGGGAGCAGGGGCTTGTTTATCACCGACCCTCGATGTGACTCTCCCGGTCTTTATGTTCGTCGAATCATAGAAACCGGCTGCCGGTCAGCTCCCCAGCCGCAGCACCGTGAGCGCCAAGGCCTTGGCGCGCGGCACCAGCGTGTCGACCTCCATGAACTCTTCTTCGCTATGGGAGTGTGCGCCGACCGGCCCGAGGCCGCAAAGGGTCGGGGTACCGAGCGCGGAGGTGAAGCCGGAATCGGCCGAGCCGCCGGTGTACTCGCCCTCGACGGCGAAGCCCACCTCCTGGGCGCTCTCGCGGTAGGCCTCGAACAGCGCCCGGTTGGCCTCGGTCTGCTCGAACGGTAGGAAGCGGCCCTCGCGCACGATCCGGGCCTGGGTGCCGGGCAGCGCCTCGGCCTCCACGACCTCGCGGACACGGGCCATGATCTCGTCCATGGCGGCCAGCGTCTTGAAACGGACATCGACCTCGGCCGCGGCGAAGGGAGCGACCGTGTTGACGGAGCGGCCGCCCTCGATCAGCCCGACGTTGACGGTCGTACCGATCTCGTAGTCGGTCAGCGCGTGCAGGGCCTGCACCTTGCGAGCCATGGCTTCGATTGCGCTCACGCCCTTGTCGTGCGCCACGCCCGAGTGGGCGGGCTTGCCGGTGATCTCGAAGCGGAAGAAGACCGCGCCCTTGCGGCCGACGACGATGTTGCCGCTCGGCCGCGCGGGCTCCGAATTGAACACGGCGCGGGCGTTGCGCGCCTCGGCCTCGATCACGGCGCGCGAGCCGGGCGAGGCGATCTCTTCGTCCGAGGTATAAAGGCCGACCAGGGGCGCCTGGGCGCCGCCCGCGCGCGCGATGGCGGTCAGCACGAAGGTGTTGAGCACGACGCCGCTCTTCATGTCATTGACGCCGGGCCCGGTCGCCCGCCCGTTCTCGACGGTGAAGGGGCGCTCGGCCGCGGTGCCGTCGGCGAAGACCGTGTCGCAGTGTCCCATCAGCATGATCGGCCGGTTGCCGGCACTCTTGGCGCCGGCCGGCACCAGGGCGCGCAGATTATGGCCTTCGGCTTCCAGCGGAATCAGCTCGCTGGCGATCCCGACGCCGTCGAAGTGCGCCTTCAGCGCCGCGAAGACCGTATCGCTGCCGGCCTTGTTGTAGGAACCGGAATCGATGTTCACCAGGCGGCCCAGCAGCGCGACCATGGCGTCTTGCTGACCGTCCAGCCAGTTCAGAACGGCCTTCTCCCGATATTGCCTGTCCACGGGGTCTTACTCTCCCAGTCGTTCACCGGCGTTCGGCTTCAGCCGGCCATCTTCCTTCTGTCGCTTTGCGGCTGCCCGGTCGCGGAGATCCGGCTCAAGGACTGGGCGGTCTCGATCGCCAGCGGCGCGAAGCGCTGCTCGAACTGCTCGTTCGTCCACTCGCCGGCAGAGCCCTGGATGTGGACGGCGGCCGTCGGCAGGCCGTCGGCGTCGAGCACCGCGGCCGCGAGCGCGACCTCGCCGATCACGCACTCGCCGAGGATGGTGGCAAAGCCCTTGGCCCGCGCCTCCTTCACCTTCGCAAAGATTCGCCGCGGCTCGGTGATGGTCTGGCCGGTCAAAGGGACCAACTCGGAGCGGGCCACGATATCCTTCACCTGAGCCTCAGGGAGCTGCGCCAGCATCGCGCGCCCGCCGGCCGAGCAGAAGGTCGGCATGCGCCGGCCGATCAGCGAGGAATGGAAATACTCGCGTTTGCTCTGCTGCCGGACCACGTGGATGATCGTCGTGTCGTCGAACAGGCTCAGG